>JAZSHE010000165.1:0-14586 GCA_045533085.1 Ruminococcus sp. | reverse complement strand
GTCTATTTTAGATGCAACTGCTATCCAGCTTTATATCGCCAAGCTTGCAGATTTTAGTGCACAGCAGTTTGAATGTGCAGACACTGATTATGATGGAGATATTTCCATTTTGGATGCAACACAGATTCAGCTATATATCGCAAAGATTATCACGGATTTTAAACAAATAAACTAAGGGCAGTTTTTACTGCCCTTTTCTTTTTTATAAAAGTGTGTGATTATAGTTGTTTTAATATCAGAATTAGTGTATCATTTGAGTATCGATTTTTTAGAGGTGGATTATGAAAACAGCTTTGATTACTGGTGCGTCAAGAGGGATCGGCACAGCGTGTGCGATTGCTCTTGCGAAAAGTGGATATAATATAGTACTTAACTATAATAACAGCGAAGAAAAAGCATTCGCGCTTAAAAAAATAATTGAGGACAACTATGGTGTCAGTGTGTTGTGTGTCAAGGCTGATGTCAGCGATAAAACTCAGGTGGATGCTATGATTGAACAGGCTGTCGATCAGTTTTCTTCGATTGACGTGCTTATCAATAACGCAGGAGTTGCACTCGTTAAACTTTTTACCGATACAACAGTGGAGGATTGGAACACAGTTGTGGGTACTAACCTGACTTCTGTGTATAACTGTTGTCACAAGGTGCTTCCTTTTATGATAAGAAATCACAGCGGTAATATAGTTAACATCAGCTCAATGTGGGGGCAGGTCGGTGCTTCGTGCGAGGTTGCGTACTCAGCGTCAAAAGCAGGTGTAATCGGACTGACAAAAGCTCTTGCAAAAGAGGTTGCTCCCAGCAACATAAGAGTCAACTGTGTCGCACCCGGTGTGATAATGACAGATATGATGAGTGACTTTTCTGAAGAGGAGCTCGAAATGATAAAAGAGGATATCCCGATGTGCGAAATCGGCACAGCTAAAAACGTAGCAGATACAGTTGCGTTTTTAGTATCTGACCGGGCTCAGTATATTACAGGTCAGGTGATTTCGGTCAATGGTGGTATGGTAGTATGAAAACCACTATTGTTGCAGTTGCTGTGGCTATCGTTATGTTTGTTTCTGTGATTTCGGTATATGGTGCTGGTGTTGCAGTACAGCTTGATGAGACAAGTGTATGTGTTGGTGACAGCACCAGATTAGAGGTGGACTTTGGTGATTCCCGTACTCTGGGTGGTGTGCTTACGATTGATTATGACAAGGATTATCTGAAATTTTGTGATGTCAGTAGTGATAGCTTTGAAACGGATTTTAGTGAACACGATAGAGAGTTGAATATTGTGTTTGTGAGAGAATACGACGATAACGGCGATAACACAATGATACTCAGATTCCGTGGTGAAAAAACAGGAATGAGTAAAATTAATCTTGATTTCTCACAAGCGGTTGATATTAATGGTAACGCCGATACAAAAATCAACAACAGTGACTTAAATGTATCTGTAAAAATAAAAGACAAATCGGAAGAAATTAGTGCTACAAACGACGAGATTCATACACTCAGCACAACAGATACAGTGCACCATACTGTTGAACATAACAAGGATAATACACTTGGGATGATAACATTAATAACGGGATTGGTTATTGTTCTATCGGTAGTTGCGTATAAAATGTGGTATCTTGTGCGTAAGTGATATTTGTGTGTTGTGATGTTGACTTAACAACGTCTGTGCTGTAAAATAGTAAGCGGATATTTTGCAGTTGTTTCGGAGGAACTATGAGGAAGAGGGTTCTCATTACGGGTAAGGACAGCTATGTTGGTAGTATGTTCTGTTCATATACAACTGAATACGGATATACTGTCGATACCGTGGATATGATTGGTGACGGATGGAAAAGCGAGGATTTTTCATCTTATGATGCTATTATTCACGTAGCGGCTATTGTGCATCGTCGCGAGTGTGACTGTACAAGAGAAGAGAGCTACGCTATTAACACTCAGCTTGCGTATGATGTGGCACTTAAAGCTAAACAAGAAGGCGTGAAACAGTTTGTGTTTCTTAGTACAATGAGCGTTTATGGTATGGTGACTGGTGTTATCACAGATGATACAAATCCGTGTCCGGCTAATCTCTATGGAGAGACAAAACTCGAGGCAGAAAAGCTTATCAACACACTTTGTGATGATAATTTTACGGTGACGATTTTAAGACCACCTATTGTATACGGCAAGGGATGCAGGGGCAACTATGTTGCGCTTTCATACTACGCAAAGAAACTTCCGTTCTTCCCTGATTTTGATTCACAACGCAGTATGCTGTATATCGATAATCTTTCAGCATTTATCAAAAAGGCGATTGATGAAAACCTATGTGGTATGTTCTGTCCTCAGGATGATGAGTATGTGTGTACGTCAGAGATGGTTAAGAAAATCGCTGAAATAAACGGCAGTAAGATTAAAATGACGAAGATATTTAACCCGTTAATCAGATTGTTGTTAAAGTGCAGAGTGAGTATTGTGTGCAAGGTTTTCGGGTCGCTGACTTATGATAAAAGCCTGTGTCCACAGTTTGAAAAAACTGATTTTTCAAATGCGGTACGACTTTCTGAACAAAGTGAATAGATACGCATAATAAAACAAATATTTACACAAAAATCTAAAAACTAATTCTACTTGAAAAATTAGGATAAATGTTGTATCCTTTTATCATCACACTTAGGAGGTATAGCTATGCTTAATAATGAAGATATGTTTGAGGAATATGAACCAGTGATTGTCAATCTGGTAGACGATGAGGGCAACGAAGTTGAGTTTGAGCTTCTTGATGTAATCGAGTACGAGAACGAAGAGTATGTTGTACTTATCGAAAACAACGAGGAAGCAGAGGGCGTTGTTATCCTGAAAATCGAGTCCTTTGATGATGAAACCGAGAACTATGTCAGCATCAGCGACGAAGAAATTCTGTCCAATGTTTTTGAAACATTCAAGGAGAAGTACAAGGATGAGTTTGACTTTGAATAAGACATTAAAGAGTACTCTTGCTGTTGTTCTTGTTGTGTGTATGATGTTTGTTTTCTCGGGTTGTGAGGTAACAAAAAACACAAAGAACATACACGATGTTGACCAGATTTGTGTCAGTGGGTCGTATGTTGAAAGCTGGATGTATATTTTTGCTGATGCCGAATTTGTAGATGAGGTTGTCGGAATTTACAACTCTGTGAAGTATACAGAAACTGACGAGAAGGTTGACTTGATTTCTGCTGGTGAGATACTCAGTTTCACATTTAGCAACGGAAGTGAAACTCTCGCTAAATTTATTGTTGACAGCAACAGTATAATGACTTTTGAGGCTGGTTCGCAGAACTATAAAATCGTTTCCGAGTTTGACTTTGACTATCTTAAGGCTCTTGTTAACAAGCAGATAGACAAGGCAAATTTACCTGATTCAACCCCTGATGAAGCTTAATAATCAAAAAAGCATTCACTCGTTATGAGTGAATGCTTTTTTATAAGTGTTTATGTAATTTGTTAAATAAATTAGTTTTCTCAAGTATTTTGAAAAATGGAAGCCCAAGAATTACGCACACACCGAATTCGCCAAGCGCAACGGTTGAACTTTGAAGTAGAAAGCTGCCGATATGAAACGGGCCTTCAATCAGGAATATCTCCAGTTCCAGACCAATAATAATGCCGTTAGCGATGACAGGCATCAAGGCTGATAGAACAGGCAGGCTTAAAAAACGGATATTTCGTAACCTGTAAGCAAGAGATACTGCGATGAAAGTAGCAAAAGTGCCGAAAATGATATCCAGCGGCAGGGCACCGATGCAAAGCAAGTTAGAGATTAAAGTCCCAACTGTTAGTCCCCATATTGCTGAAGGTGTAAATATTGCTAGAATACACAGAATTTCAGACAGCCTGAATTGTATAGCCATTGAGGTTGTGCCAGGTAGCAACAGTTCCTGGGCATAGGTCAGCACAATGTAAAGTGCAGCGATCATCGCTCCTTCTACGAGCAGATAAACATTTTTAGAGTTTTTCATATTAATTTGTCCTTTACTTAGTTTTGTTTTAAGTCAGGAAGTTTTCGAACTGACTAGTGGGGATTATAACACGAAATAGTATATTGTGCAAGTAGTGGGAAGAAAGTGTTTTATTGTATCTACAAGAAATGTATGCTATTAACAACCGAATCGAATGCTTAACTTTGATTTTTGAGTGCTGCGATGTTCGTGCTTAAGAGAAACAGAAAAGCCACCCGATGTGGGTGGCTTTCTGCTTTAGGATTTTTGAAATTAACGTGAAAAAATGAAATATGCTGATATAGTATTAAGCAATCTTTGTTGAATTACCGAGCAAGTTCAATCTAAATAACTTACTCTCATCTTCTTTGTTTTCACAAACTATGAAAGCTTCTGAAATTTTGCCGCCTTCGATGAGTCTTGTAAGACCAACGAGCTGACAAAGCTTGCTTTTAAGATTAAGTTTATCTCCCTCATGGGTAACGAGAAATACGTTGCCTTCGCAAGTGTCAAGCACGGTCAGAAACTCAGAAACATCGATGTCGTGTAAACTAATGATAGGTGTCATCATAAATGTCTCCTCCTTTTATATTATGTTTTCGTGCTGCCATTTACCATTTGGCTATATTCCTAAAAGTGCTGGGATAATTTCCTCAGCAGTCAAGTGGACTTTGTCTTGACAATTATTATTATATACAGAAATTCGTAAATGTCAACAAAACGAGGTGTTTTGTTTTGTGCACTATGACAACGAAAATATCAAAAACATACAATCAACGTTGATTTGTTTTGTTGGGTATGCACAAGCACTTCGACAAAAAGAATTACATTCGAAATATTGCTGTAATATCTTTCGTTAAATTGAACACAAATAGCTTTTATTTCTTATACGGAACATACAAATCGCCAAAATTGATTTTTGCATTTAGGTTGTAACTTGTGTGTGATTTGTGGTATAATGATTCGGTAAGCTAAAATCAACAAAGGAGAATGTTTATGCTTAATAAAGAATATGGCGTTTTTAAAAGCGGTACAGACATTCGTGGCGTTGCAAGTGAAGGCGTTGCGGGCTACGAAGTCAATATGACAAACGAGCGCGTTGAGCGTATGGCAAATGGCTTTTTGCTGTGGTTATCAGACAAGGTTAACAAACCTGTTAATGAGCTGAAAGTTTCTGTCGGCAGAGATTCAAGAATTTCTGGTGAGAGAATCGCATCATGTGTTATCCCACAGTTTGAGCGCGCTGGTGTTGAGGTTATTTACACAAACCTTTCTTCAACTCCATCTATGTTTATGACAACTGTTGACCTCGGTTGCGATGGTGCTGTACAGATTACTGCATCACACCATCCTTTCAACCGTAATGGTCTTAAATTCTTTACACGCGGTGGCGGTCTTGATGCTTGTGATATCGAGGCTATACTCATTCATGCACAGAACGATGACAAGCCTGAGGAAGTAGAGGGCGGTACTGTTACAGAGGTTAACTATATGAAACAGTACGCTGACAACCTTTGTGAGTTTATCCGCAAAGAGGTTAACGCTGATGACTATATGTTCCCACTCAAAGGTTTCCATATCGTTGTTGACGCTGGTAATGGTGTTGGCGGTTTCTATGCAGCTGACGTACTTGAAAAGCTCGGCGCTGTTACAACAGGTTCAAAGTTCCTTGACCCTGACGGAATGTTCCCTAACCACGTTCCAAACCCGGAAGACCCTGTTGCTATGAAGAGCATCTGTGACGCTGTGATTGAGAATAACGCTGATCTTGGTGTTATCTTTGACACAGACGTTGACAGAGGTGGTGCTGTTGACCGTCATGGTAAGGAAATCAACCGTAACCGTCTGGTGGCTTTAGCATCTGTTATTGCGCTTGAGGGCAACGATGGTGGTACTATCGTTACTGATTCTATCACTTCACCTGGTGTAAAATCATTTATCGAAGACACTCTTGGTGGTAAACACTATCGTTACCGTAGAGGTTACAAAAATATTATCAATAAGGCTATCGAGTTAAACGAGCAGGGCATCAACTGTCCGATTGCTGCTGAGACATCAGGTCACTGTGCTATGAGAGACAACTACTTCCTTGACGATGGTGCGTATCTTTGCACACGTTTCATCATCAAAGCTGCACAGCTGAGAAAAGAAGGCAAGGAGATCGATGACTTGGTTTCAGAGCTTCAGGAGCCTGTTGAGACTATTGAAATCCGCTATGAGATTACAGAGCCTGACTTCAAGGCTTGCGGTCTTCGAGTAATTGATGAGCTCACAGCTTATGCTGAGCAGACAGAGGGTTGGATTGTTGCTGATGATAACCGCGAGGGTATCCGTGTTTCTTTTGGTAAAGAGGACGGCGACGGCTGGTTCTTGTTAAGACTTTCTGTTCATGACCCGATTATGCCACTTAATATCGAGTCTGATTCTGTTGGTGGCGTTGCTGTTATTCGCGAGAAGGTTGAGTCATTCCTGAAAACAACAACTGGTCTGAAATTCTAATATTTTCTGGATATGTAAAAACCCCGATGGATTTTCCATCGGGGTTTACGTTTGTTGTGAAATGTTTCTACACTTACAGTAACTTAGTCTTCGAAATAGTTGCCCATAAATGAGAAAACTTTTACTTCTTCACTTAGTGTGCAAAGAAAGTCCATAACGCTCTTATCGTGCAGGTTACCCGTAAAATCAAGATAGAACAGGTAGTCAAACTCAGCGTTCTTCATTGGACGGGATTCGATTTTTGTCAGGTTGAGTCCCAAAAGAGAGAACATATTGAGCACTTTCGACAGCGCGCCTTCCTCGTGCTCAACATTGAAACACAGACTGATTTTGTTGGCGTTTTCGTTGATGTATGGTTTCCTGGAAATTACGATAAAACGAGTTGTGTTTTTGTTGTAATCCTGAATGTCACGGTCTAAAACCTTAAGTCCGTATTCCTCAGCAGCCTGAGTTGTGCAGATAGCTGCACAGTTAAGGCGCTTTTCGTCCATAACCTTTTTAGCGGCAATTGCAGTGTTTGGGTAGGCGATAGGAGTAAAGTCGTTTTTAGAGATATATGACGAGCATTGTGTGAGTGCCTGAGGATGAGACCACACCTGCTCGATGTCCTCAAATTCGCTTTGCTTTAATGAGCACAGGTTGTGGCTGATAGTAAGCGCTTTTGCACTTACAATGTAGAAATTGTGCGACATAAGCAGGTCGTAAACGTCGGAAACCGAGCCACCACTGGTGTTCTCAACAGGAAGTACGCCAAAGTCAGCTTCGCCCTTTTCTACAGCATCGAAAACGTCTGCAAAGGTTTTGTAAAAGCTAAGTTCAGGGTCAGAGAAAAACTCGTTACACGCGATGTGAGAGTTAGCACCTCGAATACCCTGACAAGCAACTTTTACACCGCTTACAGGCATAGCAGTCATATTGCTCTGAATGTGCTCGATAGTTTCTCTGAATGGACAGTCGCCGATAATTCGATTCTGTGACATTCTTGAGATATTCATTATATCTTCGAAAAGGAATCGTAACTGTGAGCTGTACTTTTTGGCTTTTTCTTCTACTTTGTCAAGTATAATCTGTTCGCGTGCTCTGTCAAGAACAGGAATATTGTGTTTTAACTTGTATTCGCCGACAGCTGTTGTACAATCCATACGCTTTTCTAACAAGCGTATGAGTTCGTTGTCAATAGCGTCTATTTCTTTTCTGATTTCATTTAAATCCATTTTGGTCAGTCCTTGAGAATATTTATTAAAGCGATAGCTGTCATCGCTTCGACAATTGGTGCGGTACGAGTCACGATACATGGGTCGTGTCTGCCGACAATTTCAATGGTTGTATTTTCTTTTGTTTGCAGATTGACTGTATTCTGTATCTTAGAGATGGATGGTGTGGGTTTAAATCCTACTCTGAATGTCACAGGCATACCATTTGATATACCGCCCAGAATACCACCGCAGTTGTTTGTTTTTGTGACAACCTCGCCGTTTTTGTATTCGAACTCATCGTTATTCTCAGAGCCTTTTAAACGGCAACTTTCAAAACCGATGCCAAATTCTACACCCTTGCACGCTGGAATTGAAAACATAGCAGAAGAAATCACGCTTTCAATACCGTCGAATATCGGACCGCCAACACCTTTTGGCATATTGAGTACAACGCACTCCACGATACCGCCTACGGAGTCCTTTTCTTTCATTGCGTTTTCAATTTCTTTGATCATTAGCTCTTTTAGAGATTCGTCGATACAAGGGAACGAGTCTGTTTTGAGTCTGTTATACAAGTCTGAGTCAATTTCTGTCTGAGCAAAGCTCTTGTCTTTTACACCATGGATTTCAGCGACGTGAGATACAATATCGATGCCGTATTCAGCGTTTAAAATCTGTCGGCAAATCTCACCCGCAAATACAACAGGAGCCATAAGTCTGCCGGAAAACGGACCGCCACCGCTCATATCAAGCTCGCCGTTATATTTGAGAAATGCAGTGTAGTCAGCGTGTCCCGGACGTGGACATACTTTCAGAGAGCTGTAGTCTTTAGAATGTTGGTTTGTGTTTTTAATAACCATTTTAAGTGTTTCACCTGTGGTTACGTTGTCACAAACACCTTGTGTGATTATTGGCAGATCAGGTTCTTTTCGCGGAGTCGCAACGTGGGAGCGACCCGGAGCTCGACGTTTCATCTGGCACAGTATTGAGTCAATGTCGAGTTTGAATCCTTGTGGAAGACCATCAATGTTCACGCCGATTTTTTTTGCGTGGCTTGCGCCAAAAACATCAACTTTTATTTTATCACCCCATGATGACATCGGCTTTACCTCCTAAACTAAGATAATCGTCAAAAAAGTCTGAATATGACTTATTGACAGCGTGTGCGTCTTCGATGACAGTTTTGTCTTCGCACACAGTTGCACAAGCGGCGGTTGCCATAACAATTCTGTGGTCATTATATGCT
Source organism: Ruminococcus sp. (assembly GCA_045533085.1). Taxonomy (GTDB): domain Bacteria; phylum Bacillota; class Clostridia; order Oscillospirales; family Acutalibacteraceae; genus Ruminococcoides. The sequence continues at coordinate 5,680 of JAZSHE010000165.1, read as the reverse complement.
TTTACTGTACCGCCAGTCAGATATCCCTGACCTTTGATTCTTATATCAGAGTCGGTGAAAGACGCTTCACCGCCCAAAGATTTTATCATATCGCATGTTGAAAGCAGACGGTCGCTTTCTTTGAACCTGAGTCTTTCAACACCATATATTTCAGTGTCACCATCGCAGAAAACAGCTGTCAGCGCTACAACCGGGACAAGGTCCGGTGTGTCGGTAGCGTTTATTGTACACGCTTTTAGCTTCGATTTTTTAACGCGGACACCATCTTTACACTGAGATATGTCTGCACCAAAATTTTTCAGAATATCGATGATAGCTTTGTCGCCTTGAGCAGAGTCAAGGTCGAGTCCTGCAACAGTTACATCGCCGTTAACAGCTCCTGCACAAAGGAAAAATGCCGCCTGAGACCAGTCACCCTCAACAGTGATACCAACGTTTTCATCGCCGTATTGTGGCAAACACGAGAATTTGCTTTCTGCTTTTGTTGAATAAGAATTCTCGCCTTTAATAACATCGACACAGAATTTTTGCATGACATCTGTTGTCAGGTCAACATACTGACCTCCGACAAGCGGTGATGACAAGATGAGTGTGGCATCGTTATCCAGCAGACTCATAGCAAGTAACAGTCCTGTGACATACTGTGAGCTGACTTTTGGTGAAATCTCAAAAACTTCACCAACGAGTTTTCCGCTGATAGTAAGCGGTAAAAAGCTGTTGCCCATGGTGCATTTTACACCGTGCTTCGAAAACAGATTAAGGTATTCGGTCAGCGGGCGATGGGGGAGTCTTCCCTCGCCGATAAATGTTACATTTAATCCCAAAGCTGCACAGATAGGGATAATGACTCTGAGTGTTGTGCCGCTTTCTTTGCAGTTGAGTGTGTAATGGGTAGGGTCGTTTTCTTTAACAAAATCAGTAGCGTCAAGATACAGATTTTTACCATCACGGGTGAACTTGGCACCCAGAGTTTCAAGACAACCGATGGTTGCATCCATATCATTTGATTCGCTTACGTTTTTAATGTAGCATTTACCTCTTGATAAAGCGGCACATATCATAATTCTGTGAGCAACGCTTTTTGATGATGGTGCCTGTACTGTGCCGTTTAAAAATGATTTTGTGATAATTGCAGTGGACATATATTCGCCTTCTTAGTTGGTTAAGTATAAAGCAAAGTCGTCTTTGCTGATAGTGTGCACAAAGCATTTGCCGATTTCTTTGAGCAGTATGATGTTCAGATTATCTCCGCTTCCCTTTTTATCGGTTCTGGCCTTTTCGGCGATGAGATCTGTGCTGTATGGTGTGCTGATATCAATTGAACATTTTTCACACAGCGTCTGTATTCTGTCGGCTGTGCCTTTCTTTGTCAGATTGAGCTTTTCGCTCGCTTTGGTTATCATAATCATACCCTTAGCCACACACTCTCCGTGTGATAGTGTGAAGCTAGCGAGTCGTTCAATCGAGTGACCTGCTGTATGACCAAAATTGAGTATCATTCTGATACCGCTTTCGCGTTCGTCTTCTACAACAACATCGCGTTTTATTTTCAGACATTCGTAAATGATAGTATCGATATTTTCCTTGATATCAAGTGTTTCGAGCATTGAAAAAAGCTCAGCGTTTTTGATGCATCCATACTTTATCACTTCACCCATACCATCAGCAAAGTAGTGGTCAGGAAGAGTGTCAAGTGTGTCAGCGTCAATCAGCACTAGCTTTGGTTGGTAGAAAGCGCCGACTAGATTTTTGCCGTATTTTGTATCAACACCTGTTTTGCCGCCGACAGAAGAATCTACCTGTGACAGCAGTGTTGTAGGGAGCTGCACAAAGTCGATGCCTCTCATATATGTGGAAGCAACAAAGCCTGAAATATCACCGCACACACCGCCACCCAAGGCAACGATGAAATCTTTTCTTGTGAATTCATGTTCACACAGGCTGTCGTAAATATCAGCTACCGTGTCGAGATTTTTGGACATTTCTCCTGCTGCGAAAATATGGCTGTAAACGTCAAAGCCAGCATTTTGAAGCTTGGATTTTACTTTCGCAAGATACAGCGATGCGACATTTGTGTCGCTGATAATCATAGCCTTTTTGCCTTTTACAACGTCTTTTATATATGTAGCACATTCGTTTAAGATGCCTTTGCTGATAATAATATTATATGTCGCAGACATCGCATTAACGGTCAGAGTTTTCATTATATAGCCTTCTTTAGTATAGTTTCGTATATTATATCGGCGATTTGCTCGCCTGTTTCGTTTGTAGCACTGATTGAAATATCACACACGCTTTTATATATCGGATAGCGTGTCTGGTAAAGTTTTTCTATGTCGTTTGACTTTAAAAGTGGACGGGTAATGTCGCTTTGGAGCCTTTTCTTTATGACATCAAAATCGGTGTCTATGAATATAAGTGTATATCCGCTGTCTTTGAGAGCTTCTATATTACGGGAAAACATAACAGCTCCGCCGCCTAAAGCGAGTACATGGTCACTTTTTTGGCACAAAGTGCTTATAGCCTCGAACTCTTTTTGTCTGAAATGTTCTTCGCCGTAACGCGAGAACATCTGCGAGATAGTCATACCGCTTTTTTCTTCAATAAACTTGTCGGTATCAATGTGGGTCAAATCATACTTTTTTGACAAAGCAGATGCGACGGTAGTTTTACCGCATCCCATAAATCCACACAGAGCAATACCTTTCATAACATCACCTTTATCTTAGCTTGTCTTCAGTCAGTTTACAGATTTTTTGCAAGTCTGAGTCGTTGTATTTTGCGCCGACCCAGATTTCGTGAGCTTTAGCTGCCTGATATACAAGCATATCTATCGAACCAATTGCGTTCTTGCCCATTTCTTTGGCTTTTCTTAAAAGCACTGTTTCAAGCGGGTTGTAAACCGCATCGAACACCGCGTCGCACTTTTCTATTATTTCGTCGCTTGCAATACAGCTGTCAACATCGGGATACATACCGACAGGGGTTGCGTTTACTAAAAGTGAAAACTCCTTGTCTTCTGGTATATTATCGGTTGCAAAAACCTCGGTTTTAACATTCAGCTTTTCCGTTATTTCGTCGCAGAGTTCTTTGCAGTTAGAAACACTCTTTTCTCTGACAGCGAAGCTTACTTCACAGCCGTTTGCGATACATTCGAATGCAATAGCACGGGCCGCTCCACCATAGCCGAAAATCAGTACGCGTTCAGGAATAACACCGTTGCACTTAGCTTTTACAGCTTCAGCAAAGCCGTAGCCGTCAGTTGTAAAACCCTCGGTGATTTCACCATTTTTTACGGTGTTAACACTGTTGCACAGCTGAGCTTTCTCACTTATTTCATCGAGCTTACTAATAATACTCTGTTTATGGGGGATAGTTACATTATAACCATCAAGTTCTTTTAGCACCTTTTCGTAGCTTTGTTCAATATCTTCGATATCAAGAGCTATGTATGTGGCGTCGATTTTATCGATATCAAAGAGCTTTTGGTGTATGAATGGTGACAGCGAATGGCCGATAGGGTGACCGATAACAGCGTATTTTTTAATAAGCATAATTTTCTCCATTAGAATGAACAATTAAAAAATTGACATAATTGTTGACAAAGATTGTGTTTGCTAATAATATGATTGTGAGATATATGCAGGGATGATTCAACTCCTTGTGAACCCTGTGCTTTTTATTGGTGGTAATTATATCACAATCGGACAGCTTTGTCTAGAAAGCACGCGTAGACTTTTTTATTTTTGGAGGATTACAATGGTATTAGAAAAAGTTAAGATGATTTTAGCAGATCAGCTCGAAGTTGAAGAAGATTCTATCACAGCGGATACAGATATCCAGGATGATTTAGGCGCTGACTCACTCGACATCGTTGACCTTATCATGTCACTTGAGGATGAGTTCGAGATCGAAGTTCCTGACGAAGATATTGAGAAGCTCCGTACAGTGGGCGCTCTCGTTTCTTACATCGAGTCACATTCATAATTTTACACAAAACATGGGTCGGACGTTTGTCCGACCTTTTTTGTTTGTTATCGGCTGAAACCGATTGTTTAATTTGCATAAAGCTTAATGGGAATTGATGTTATTATTCACAATTGACAGTAAATATAAGCGGCTTTTATAATATAAGTGTAAGGAATATCTAAGAAAAAGTTCACCAGCATATTATCCTTCGTTTGGTGTATCATATTGCAAAGATTAGAGAGGTGATTTTATGAAAAAGTTAATTAGTATTGTTTTAGTTTTTGTTATGCTTTTGTCTGTAGCAGTTGTGCCTTCATTTGCTGAAACAACGGAAAATGACTATCTATACGAAGATAAATTTATAGAATGTTATGTTGGTGATGGCAAAAGGTATAATTATGAGGAAGTATATTATCACTACACAGATAATAAAGAAAATGATTGGTGTTTGGTGAAAGCCGATGTCGGGGGAGGTGCGTCTGCCATATTGTGCTATCTTAAATTTAACGATTTTGTGCTATGGTCTCCAAGTTTATCTCCACCATTTGATATGAAGTATGCAGTATATGATGTTAAAAAAGAAGTGTTTGTTGATTTAGTGGATGATTATGACGAGTTAGAGCAGTATGATGGTTTAATTGATGTGTTGCGAGAACTCGATAGAAGCATAATGCTTGGCGATGGAGATAGAGACGGAAGGCTTACCGTGTTGGATGCCACAAGAATTCAAATGGAGCTTGCTGGTTTAGAACGAATTTGGGGTAGATACACAGACCGCAACGGGGTTGAAATTAATTTTTCGGATTTTGATAATGATGGTGAGCTGAGTGTACTTGATGCCACAGGTATCCAATTAAAACTCGCAGGGCTTGAGTAAAAATTTCTATCTTAAAAATTATGTGAAGGCGATGTTATTTATTGATTAGAATACATTTATAAATGAGGTGATTTTATGAAAAAGACATTGTGTATTTTGCTTGCTATGATGATTCTAATTTCAGCTATGGCTGTTGCAGTCTCAGCAGAAACTACAATTACTTTGGACCCAAACAATCTGTATGAGGAAATTCTTTTTGAAAAATATCGCAAAAGTATAGAACCATACTTAGAAATATATCCTGATGTCTATGAATACCAAGAGTTGGAATATCATTATAACGAACAGGGTGAAATAGATTGGGCTTTAATATATGCTAGATATATGCCTTGTTTCGATCCTGACATTATGTGTGCCATAACGTGTGGAAGAGTATGGGAACTTATAGATCTTCACGGTCCGGGATACTCTGAATATGATGTGGATAAGCAGATACTTGAGTTTGTTTTTAATGTAGATTGGAGCAAATACGAAGGAATCAAAGAAGCATTAGCAAGAGCGGAGATAGGAAGACCTGTAGGCGATGCAAACTTTAATGGTTATCTCGATATTATGGACGCTACTCAAATTCAGCTAGTACTTGCAGGATTAAGTGAGTTTAACTATAAAGATGATATCTATGGGTACTACCCTCTCTCCACTATTATAATGAATGACGAAAACCTGAAGTACGTAAGCGATATAGATAGAGATGGCGAGCGTACTATCCTCGACGCAACTGCAATCCAACTCAAACTCGCAGGACTTGAGTAAAAATTTCTATCCTAAAAATCAACTTCCTTTGCGGTGACGCAAATATGGATGGTGCTTTAGAGGCAGGCGGCAATACAGAAG
>JAZSHE010000249.1:0-6531 GCA_045533085.1 Ruminococcus sp. | reverse complement strand
TAACAGCGGTAAAGCTGTTTTCTACATCGGTTTTGACCCGACAGCAGACAGTCTGCATGTTGGTCATTTTATGGCGCTTTGCCTTATGAAGCGTCTGCAAATGGCTGGTAACAAGCCTATCGCTCTTATCGGTGGCGGTACAGCTATGATTGGTGACCCATCAGGTCGTACAGACATGCGCCAGATGATGACAACTGAAACTATCAACCACAACGTTGAGTGTTTTAAAAAGCAGATGAGCCGTTTTATTGACTTTTCTGATGATAAGGCTCTTCTTGTTAACAACGCGGACTGGCTTTTAGATTTGAACTACGTTGAGCTTTTAAGAGAAGTTGGTGCTTGTTTCTCAGTTAACCGTATGCTCACAGCTGAGTGCTACAAACAGCGTATGGAAAAGGGTCTTTCTTTCCTTGAGTTTAACTATATGATCATGCAGTCTTACGACTTCTACGCTCTTTACCAGAAGTACGGCTGTAATATGCAGTTCGGTGGCGATGACCAGTGGTCAAATATGCTTGGTGGTACAGAGCTTATCAGAAGAAAGCTCTCAAAAGACGCTTACGCTATGACAATCAATCTTCTCCTTAACTCTGAGGGTAAGAAGATGGGTAAGACTCAGTCAGGTGCTGTGTGGCTTTCTGCTGAGAAAACTTCTCCTTTCGATTTCTATCAGTACTGGAGAAACGTTGATGACGCTGACGTTGTAAAGTGTCTTAAAATGCTGACATTCTTACCACTCGAAGAAATCGAGGAGCTTGGAAAGCTTGAGGGTAGCGAAATCAACAAGGCTAAGGAAGTTCTTGCATACGAACTCACAAAGCTTATCCACGGTGAGGAAGAGGCTGAAAAAGCTCAGGAGGGTGCACGTGCACTTTTTTCAAAGGGTGTTAACACAGACAATATGCCTACAACAGCTTTGACTGATTCTGATTTCACAGACGATGCTATTGCTGTTTTAGACCTTATGCTCAAGTGCGGTTTAATCGGCACAAAGGGTGAGGGCAAGCGTCTCATCCAGCAGGGTGGTGTTTCTGTTGACGATAACAAGGTTACCGATATGTTTGCTGTAATCTCAAAGGCTGATTTCGAAAAGGGCTACGTTGTTGTCAAGAAGGGCAAGAAAGTTCATCACAAAGCGACTCTTTAATTTAATATAGGGGGACATTTAGTATGAAAAAGTTTTTCTCTGAATTCAAAAGCTTTATTATGCGCGGTAACGTTGTTGATTTAGCTGTTGCTGTTATCGTTGGTGGCGCATTTCAGGCTATCGTTAATTCTTTGATAAATGACCTTGTGATGCCATTTATCGGTCTTATCACAGGCGGCATTAATTTTGCTGACCAGTTTCTTGTGTTGAAAGTTCCAGAAGGCGTTGATGTAGCAGGTATGTCAGCAGCTGACGCTACTGCAGCAGGCGCAACAGTATGGGCTTATGGTGCATTCATTACTGCGGTCATCAACTTCATCGTTATGGCATTTGTAATTTTCCTGCTCGTTAAAGCTATTAACAAGGCTCAGTCAATCGGCAAGAAAAAGGAAGAGGAAGCTCCTACAACAAAGGATTGTCCTTTCTGCTGTAGCGAGATTGATATCAAGGCTACACGTTGCCCACATTGTACGTCAGAACTTCCACAGGAAGAAACTGAAGAATAATTGAATAACATAAAATGACCGTCTGTGAATCTCACAGACGGTTTTTGTGTATATAGTATAAATTCTCGTTTTACTCATAAAAAGCGAATACAGCGTAAAATAAAGAAAGAGCAGAACCTTTACGATTCTGCTCTTGTTTGTTGTTTAGAAGTACTTTGAAGATGATCTCTTTGAGTACTTTTTCTTTTCTTTAGCATTTACGATAGCAAATGTAACGCTCATTACGATAATCATAACAGCAAGCCAGAAGATGAACTGGAAGTTGTTGCCGTTAGAGTCAGCTGTAAAGCTCATTGAATCTGCGATACCTGCTAAAGCATTCTGAGAAAGCTTTGTTGTTTCGAGAGCGATTTCTGTAGCTACAACTTCTTCGCCTGCTTTGATTACGTTAGGGTTAGAGTTGAGTGCAGATTCCGGAAGTTCAGAGTCAACAACTTCAAGCTTTTCAGTTGGGTCTTCTTCAACTGCTTCTGGATTCTTTACTGCATCAGTAGAGAAGAGGACGTTCATTGTATACTCGTTAGCTTCGCCTGAAACCTCGATACCATTTTTGCTTTGGAAAGCACGGATAGCTTCTTCTGTCATTGAACCGAAAGAGCCATCTGCTGTACCTGAGTAGTAGTTAAGTTCGATAAGACGCTCCTGAATCTTGATGATTTCTTCGTGGAAGTCACCATTCTTGAAAAGGGTAGGAGTTTCTTCTTCTGTATTTTCATCATCAGCAGAAGTCTGAGCGATTTCGTTTTTATCTTTTCTGTTGTTTACAACAATTTCAGCTTTCTGAGTGTAGCTTGGTGCGTCGTCGCTGTAGAGAATATCAACGTCGCTACCAGCTAAACCATCAACGTAAAGTCCAGCTGTTTTCTGGAAGAGTTTGAAAGCTTCTTCTGTTCCTGTGCCGAAGTCACCGTCGATAGCACCATTGTAGTAACCAAGCTCCTGAAGTCTTTCCTGAAGCTTAACAACTTTATCACCTGTTGAACCAACTCTGAGAGTTGAGTCTAACAATGCTGTTGTGCCTGTTGTAGTTGAAGAGCTTGAACTTGATGAGTTTAAAGAACTTGAGTTAGTGTTTGGAGATGAAGCACCCGAACTTGATGTGCACTTACCGTTTGAATCAAATGTGTAAGAAACACCATCGATAGTTTTTGTTGTGCTTACAACATACTGGCCGTTTTCGTAGTAGTACTTTGAACCGTTAACCGATACAAAGCCTGTAGTAGGGTAGGAAACACCAGGTACCTTGAAATATTTTGTCCAGCCCTTTGTGTATACTGACTGATAGCAAACGCCGTACTGTGAACCTCTTGCGTCAACAGCCATACCGTCGCCAACGTACACACCAACGTGACCAGGCTGCCATAAACCAAGACCGTGGATTCTAGGCACACCATTTGAAACGTAGCCGACATAGCTTGAGTTGTAAAGCTGTGCATCACCAGTACGATGACCACCTGCATAAGAATAGATAAGACCAGAACAGTCAACAGCACCCGGCTTTGAACCACCGTACACATAGCTCCAACCAGAGTTGTACGCGTTTAAACACCACTCTGAAAGACCAGCGCCTGTACCGCTTGCGCCAAATGATGTTGTGCTGATAATACATATAGAAGTAAGCAGCGCAATGATAGTTGCTATTGAAATGATTCTCTTGAATGTTTTCATTATAAGTTAACCTCCGTGTTCTGTGCACATTGTGTGCATGAACTGTTGTGATTTGGTTTCTGTTTGAAACGAATTGTAACAAATTTGTCATTATTATAGCAGAGAATAATTTTCAGTGCAACCTTTTTGCTGTAAATCTTGTGAAAGTGCTATAAAAGTTAATGAAATATTCATATTTGTATATAAAATGTACAAAAACTGTTAACATTTACAAGGTTACAAGCTGTAACTAATTATTTTCCAAAGAGAAAAATAAGCCAATTGAGATAACTTTTAGCCATTGTTTTGTTGCTTGATGGGAAAAATAACCTTTAATTGTTACAAATTTTAACTTCTGAAATAGAAAAAGCTCCTGCGTTGTTACAGGAGCTTTTACTATACATTATATATAACGATTTTTTACTCGAAAAATGTTCTGAATTTAAGTTTATCTTTGAATTCAAAGTGGTTATCAAACGTTTTGGAGAATATACCTATGGTGAAACCGTTTATTAAAGCACAGAATACTGTGCCGAGCTTTACACCCTCGAACTGCCACATGCCGAAGAACGCAAAGCTCATTATTATTGCTAGTATACAGCTTGAGATATCGTATATTGTTTTGAATTTGTTGATGTTAACATTCAGCAGAGAGGATACCTCTTTGACAAACAGTTCGTAAACCTCAGGGGATATATAGGTATGGAACAACAGCGATACTCCGAGTGAGCATCCGAGTAGTCCGAGTATGTACAGAATAATTCTTGTAACGAATAATTCGTTTGGTATAAACGATACAAACATCATACATATGTCGAGTACAAAACCATACACAACCGCTGTAACAAAAGAGAACAGATACGACAGCCTGAACTTTCGTATAACGATTATCATAAGTATCAGCAGAACTGCCTGCAGTGTGTATTCGGCCATACCAAAAGAGAAGAACGGCAGAAATTTGGATATTTTCAGATGCAACAGATACGCTGGAGCTACTACCATCGAAACTCCAAAATCTGCTCTTTCCATCAACGCTGCACTCAGTGCTAAAGAACATAATCCGATTATGTAAGCGATTTCAGTATAAAATACTTTCTTTTTCATAAGTTACCTCACAAATAAAATAACAGCCCAGACGTTTGATACAGAAACGTCAAAAGCTGTTATATATTCAAATATGTTTTTTGATTCAAAAAGAAGTCGTCCAAAGATTTCTGACTGGTGCCGGAAGTAATTATTTCAACTGCTTCGCCGATTTTGGGTGATCTGTGCTTGAGATTGTGGCAGTCAGAGCCGATGAAATGTATCTGACCTTCTTTGAACATTTTCAGTGCTTTACGCTTTGTTTTTCTTGTGTTGAAAAAGCTTGCATTTACCTGAAGCATCACTCCGTTTTGCTCAAGTCTTTTGATTGTATCCTTTTTCTGGAATTTGATACAGCGCTCAATGTGAGCGATAACAACTTGTATGTCACCGTTTTGCATAAGCTCTTCGATTTCTCTGAGAGTGAACTCGCCGAAATTTGCCATCGGCATTTCAAGTAACAGCAAATTTGTACCTTGCAAAGTCAGCTTTGGAAGTTCTTCCATTTTGCATATACCGGGGTAGTAGTAAACCTCAGCACCAAGCAAAAGCTGTGGGAAAGCGTCTTCGCCATATTCTTTTATTGCTGATTTCAGAATATTGTATGATTCCTCACGTCGTGCTAAAAACTCATCAGGCGATTCGTCCATAGCAAGATAGTGCGGTGTAAGACAGACGGTGTTCACTCCCTGTGCTTTCAGCATTGTGAGCATTTCGATGCTTTCTTCCACACTTTGCGCGCCGTCATCAATTTCAGGTAAAACATGAGAATGAAAATCTACCACAGACAAACCTCCTTTGTTTTTGATATAAGTATAATAACATAAAATAGAATTATTGCAAGTGTGCTGTTACTTTCCTTTAATCTCAACAACTACAAGCTGTGGGCGGTTATTAAAACGGAAAGGGAAGAGACTGTTGCCGATTCCTCGGCTTGTAATCATATTGGTGTTATCTTGTGTGTACAATCCGTTATCGTATTCAGGAAAAATCCCCTGATGCGGAGCATATAATCCTCCGATAAAAGGAAGTCTGAATTGACCGCCGTGAGCATGACCGCTCAGCACAAGTTCGATATCGTTTTCAACATAAACATCAAAAAGCTCTGGTCTGTGAGACAATAAAATTGTGTAGTCATCATTTGTATGGAGTTTTCTGATTGAACTATCAGTAACTGTACTCGCTTTGTCTGTATAAAAATCAGGGTCATTGATGCCGATGATGTTTATTGTTTCGTTGTTATGGATAATCGTTGTAGCTTTGTTTTCGAGGATTACAACACCTATCGATTCAAGTCTGGATTTAAGCTCAGCATATTCTTCGGGTACACGCGCTTCGTGATTTCCGTTTGAATAATAGCACGGAGCAACCTTTACCGCTTGTTCCATAAAATTAGCTGCAACTTCAATATCTGTGTTTCTTGAGTCAATCAAATCGCCCGTGATTACAATTATATCGGGTTGTGAGTTTTTTAAGGTGTTAATTAGTTTTGAGTTGTCTTTGCCAATTTTATCGTTGTGCAAATCGGACACATGAGCAATTACTAAAGAATCGAAGTCAGGACTCAACTTTTCGCTTTCTATTATGTAAGTATCTGTAACGAGTGCTTTGTTGCCCCACGATATGATGGCAACAACTGCTACAAGAATAACAGCGAGGCTTATCAAAATAGATTTACGCTTACTTGTTTTGTTCATATTAATCACCGATTTGATTATAGCATTGATGCTCAGATTCTACAAGTAGCATAACAAAAGCCCTGCCGATAACCGACAGGGCTGAATGTTTATCTTAGTTCTACAAATCCGTAGCTTTCAAGAGTTTTGAAATATACGCTGAGTCTTTCGTAAAGCGGGTTAGCTTTATCGCCGAAGTGCTCCTGTACCTTTTCACCAATTTCGTGAATGTTAGTCTTGCCATCAATGAGTGGCCAGATAAAGCTTCCGAATTCTTCAAGGTGGATGTAGCTGACTTTCGGTTTTCTTATCAGAAACTGAGCTATTCTGTTAACTGCACCTTTGTTTTCCATCTCAAGTGTTACGTTACCGTTGTCGTCGATGGAGTAGGAAAGACCCTCTTTGTGAAACGGGATTTTATCAAGGAAGTTTTCCTCGATTACTTTTTTCTTTCTCATGCTTTCTTATTCTT
>JAZSHE010000245.1:0-1719 GCA_045533085.1 Ruminococcus sp. | reverse complement strand
GAGAATACACAATGACTCAGCCTGAGCTTTGAGTGTTCCTAACGCTTTGACAGCGTTAGAAAACAGTCTGCCGTATGTTATGAGAAGTTTCTTGGAATTTCTGTCGCCGTAGATATCATAGTTCATACTGCTTTCCTGCATACCCTCAGGACGTGAGGACTCTCCGCCACGAGGATAACGCACAGCAACAAGGTTATCGCAACCGTAAATCGCAGTATCAAGTGATTGTTTCATCTCGTCAAAATAACAAGGTGAGAAAATGGTTGTGTTAGGAATAGAGTTGAGCATCGACACGTCAAAAACACCCTGATGGGTCTCTCCGTCTTCGCCGACAATACCTGCTCTGTCAACTGCAACAACCATGTGGAGTTTCTGCATAGCAGCATCGTGCAACAGCTGGTCATAACCACGCTGTAAAAATGTTGAATACACAGCAAATACAGGAATCATTCCTTTGCTTGCCATACCACACGAGAATGTTACCGCGTGTTCCTCCGCGATGCCGACATCGAAGAATCTGTCCTTATACATACGGGAAAAATCAAGAAGACCCGTACCTGTACGCATAGCAGCAGTAACAGCACAAACGCGGTTGTCAGTTTCTGCTATACGACATAGTGCGTCACCAAAGACGCGTGAAAAATCGGTTTTTGTAGAAATCGGCTCACCTGTTTCAATATCAAACTGGCCGATGCCATGGAAACTAGCTGAATCGCTCTCAGCGTACTGATAGCCTTTGCCCTTTGTTGTGATAACGTGTAGCAAAACCGGACTTTTCGCTGACTTGGCAGCAAGCAACGCTTTTCTCAGAGAGTCGATATCGTGACCATCAACAGGTCCGTAGTAGCGATATCCCAGCTGGTCAAACAGCGTGTCTTTGTAGATAATATGCTTGACCCTTGATTTTGAGCGTCTGAGCAGATTTTTTGTCGGTGAACCGACGAGTGGAATGTGGGACAGAAGGTTTTCCACACGATTTTTGATGCGCAAATATGATGGTTTTACGCGGATTGAAGTAAGATACTTAGCCATCGCACCGACATTTTTGCTGATTGACATCTTGTTATCGTTAAGGATGACAATGAAGTTTTTCTTGAAACGACCTGCGTTGTTAAGACCTTCGTATGCAAGTCCACCTGTGAGTGAACCGTCACCGATAACAGCGATAGTGTGGCTGTCATCACCTGTGAGCAATTTCGCTTGAGCGATGCCGTACGCCGCAGAAATAGATGTGCTCGAATGGCCCACATCAAAAGCATCGTACTCGCTCTCCCCTCTTTTCGGGAATCCTGAAAGTCCGCCTTTTGTACGGATTGTTGAGATACTTTCGTATCTTCCTGTGAGCATTTTGTGGGTGTAGCACTGATGGCCTACATCAAAAACAATGCTGTCTTGCGGACAATCAAAAATGTTGTGAAGCATAACAGTAAGCTCAACAACACCAAGGTTTGGCGACAGATGTCCGCCGTTGACAGATACCGTGTCGATAATCTTGGTTCTGATTTCTTTGCACAACTGTTTGAGCTGTGCATCGGTCAGATTTTTGATATCCTGTGGTGATTTAATTGTAGATAAAATCTCGTTTGACATAATATTACCTACTTATCTGAACAAAATTTATAGTTAATTATTTCTCTTTGCTAAACTGAGCGCAAGCTGCGACAGTGCGGTTGTGTCACCATCAAAAGCAGAGAGTGAAGTGATGGCTTGATTCGTAAG
>JAZSHE010000258.1:0-2931 GCA_045533085.1 Ruminococcus sp. | reverse complement strand
ACTTTTGCACTTTCATAAACAAGCGGTTGTATTTCTCCATTCACTTTAGAAAATGGGAAAAAGGTAAAGCGAGCAACAACGACAATGCAGACATATACCAAAAGCAGTTTCAGTTCTTTTTTCCAATCTGCTCTCTTGGTTTTAATTGCACATATCACTCTTACCAAACACCAAATGATACTTATGAACACCACCATTGATGTGTATGATATTCGAATCATCTATCTGTTCTCCTTGTTGTCAAATTCAAGTTTGTCAAGTTAATTGTAGCACAGTACATCTTAAATCTCAACAACGTACATAGTAAAACAAAATGCAACATCGCAAGTTTCCCACTTACAATGTTGCATCTAAAATTATTTATTAACTTTTACTCGATAAATTGTAATTTACAATCTCTTTATTTTACAATATAACGAGCTAGTTCAAGAGCTATATCAAAATGTCCTGAATCGTGCTGTGTGTGCTTTATCTGATTCTTTTTAACCCTCTCGTCCCACTGTGGTGCATCTAACAAGTCGCCACTAGTAAAGAAAAAGTACGCATTTAACCCTCTGAAATCACACATAGCCTGAACAGCTGCACATTCCATTTCGACAGAAATACATCCCTCAGCCTTGCGTTTTTCGAAATTAGCTCTGGTTTCTCTGTGAACAGCATCTGTTGTCCATGTTTTTCCTTTTACAAAAGGTAACCCAACTTCATTCAAAAACTCTGCTACTACATCTGCGTTTTTGATCTCAACATAATCAGAAGCTGGGGCGTAGTGGTATGATGTACCCTCATCTCTGTAAGCAGCTGTTGGCACCATAACCTTGCCGTGTGCAATTTCCTTGTTAAGACATCCTGATCCACCAAAAACTACATATTTATCGGTGTCAATAATCATCAAAGTGTCTTCTATATCAGCAACGCAAGCAGGTGCTCCTACATAAGACATATATACAGCAAAATATCTGTCCTGATATTCAAAACCATAAACAGGATTCGCACCATTCGAAGAAAATAAGTCACCGATTTTTTTACACTCAAAATTTTCGAGCACATATTTAAGAATCATATGTGAAAAAGTCAAAATACAAGCATCAACTTTTACTGCATTTTCACCTTTTTTAACTTTTATTATTTCTTCGGTCAAATTTTCAAATGTGTCTGTTATCATGTTGCAAACCTCCAGTTTATTAAACTCAAATTTGTAGAGGTTATTATACCACACTAAGCCCGAAAGTCAACCAATGCTCTTCAAAACAAAATGCAACATCGCAAGTTTTCCTCTTACAATGTTGCATCTAAAATTATTTATTAACTTTTACTCGATAAATTGATGTTTATAATTCTATTAAATTTGTATCGCTAGAGTATTACCACATTATCTATATTTCAAATAATCAATAAATCGTTTCACCGCAAGCGAGGCGGTTTTCTTATTTCTCAAAGCAAGTCCTATATTTCGGTAAGCAGGAACATCGAGCTCTTTTGCAAGGATTTTATACGGCACTCGCTTTAATATCAGTTCCGGCAGTATCGCAATTCCAAGTCCGCTTTCAACCATCGACATCACGGCATAGTCGTCCCAAGTGGTGAACTTCACATTCGGAGTCAGATTATTACGCTCAAAGATTTCAGAAATCTCCGCTTTCGCACCTTTTTCAAGAAGCATAAAAGGTTCATCGCACAGAGCGGTTACAGGGAATTTTTCACAGTCTTTCAAAGGGTGATTTTCAGGGATAATAGCCATAAGCTTATCTTCCTCTAAAAAGATGGTTTCAAAGTCAGGGTGCGTCGGCAATCTTAAAAATCCGCAATCCACTCTACCAGTGTGTATCCATTCCTCAATCTCAGTGTAATCACCGAGCAGAAGCTCATAATCAATGTTTGGATAATCTTTTTGAAACTCTTTTATGATATTCGGCAACCAATGAGTAGCTACGCTGGAAAATGTACCAATACGGATAAGTCCTGACTCAAGTCCGTTGAGTTCATCTACCTGCATTTTTAGTTTATCAAAATCAGCACATAGATTCTGAGCGTATGGCAACAGCTTTAAGCCATCGCTTGTCGGCTTGACTCCGTTTTTACTTCGTTCAAGGAGCGTTACTCCCCATTCTTTTTCAAGATCAGCTATCATTCTGCTGACACCTGATTGTGTGTAGTTTAATATCTCTGCCGCCTTTGTAAAGCTCCCATATTCTACCGTCTTTACAAACGAGAGATACTTTTGTAAATTCATATCCATAATAGCACCCATTCCGATTTGTGATTTTTAACATCACAAATATTCGCTTTTGTTATAATTAATAATATGATAAACTATTTCCAGTTCAAAAACAAGGGGTATCATATGAATAACAAAGCATTTTTCAAATACATATTCGCTCTACTGCTGTTCGGCTCAAACGGAATAGTAGCGAGCTTTATTGATTTAAGTAGTCAGAATATCGTGCTACTTCGCACACTTATCGGCAGTATTCTGCTGATTGCTATATTTTTCCTAAGCGGTGGCAGGCTGACATTTTATAAGCATAAAAAACAATTCGCTTTTCTTACTGTATCTGGAATTGCAATGAGAACAAGTTGGATGTTCCTTTATGAAGCATACGCACGAATCGGTGTTAGTATTGCATCACTATTATACTACTGCGGTCCTGTTATCGTTATGGTTCTTTCTCCATTACTGTTTAAAGAACGCTTGACCGTAAACAAAGTGCTTGGTTTTCTTGCAGTAGTTGTTGGAGTAGTGTTAATAAACGGAAACGCTTTTGATGGAAACGGCGATGTTTTCGGTATTGTATGCGGTCTGCTTTCAGCTCTAATGTATGCCTTTATGGTTATCTGCAATAAGAAAGCAAAAAATATTGTAGGGCTTGAAAATTCCACCTTGCAACTCACTATTGCGTTTTTTACTGTAGCTGTGTTTGTAGGGATAAAACA
>JAZSHE010000234.1:0-1947 GCA_045533085.1 Ruminococcus sp. | reverse complement strand
GTATTGTTTTGCAAGTTCTACTGAATACACAACAGCCTCACGCTCAGTGCGGGAAAAATCAAGAAACTTTTTGTACTCCACGCAGAACTCGTCGGCTTTAGCTAAATCTTCCTGCTTGTAGTCAGCCGCGCCTTTTCTTTCTTTCATCATAATTTCTTCTTTTAAAAGCTGTGCTTTTGTTTTTTCAGACATATCTATTCCTCCTATGGTTAATTATTGTCATAATAAAGCGATTCATACATCGCCTTTGTTTTCTCAACTCTTTCTACGTACTGAGATGTCTCATTGTACGGGATCTCGCTGAGAGTAATGCCGTTATGTGAATACTGCTCATCCATAAGCCAGTTGTCTACATTTGTCATACCTGCGTTATATGCCGCTACAGCAAGCATCTCGTTGCCATCATAATGCTCAAGCAGATAACTCAGAAAGTATGTGCCGTACTCGATGTTTATTTCAGGGCTAGTGAGTTCTGACGATGTGTAAATAACACTACCATCTTTCATATTCTGTAGCCACTCAAAAGTTTCAGGCATAATCTGCATCAAACCTACTGCTCCAGCGTGGCTCTGCACCTGTGCACGAAATCCGCTTTCTGTTCGGATAACCGAATAAACCAATGTCTCATCAACACCATACATAGCGCTGTATTTTTCGACCTCAGCGCTATAATGCTGAGGAAAAAATTCTTTCAATGCCCTTGTTTTTACAGAATCGAGCACATCAGTAGAAAAAGCAAGCAGACATATCGCTACAACACACACGAGCAAAAACGTGAATATACCGCCACAACAGCCGTGTCCTCTTTTTTCTGTTTTTTCATATCGTGCCATTTTTCACCTCTGCAGAGATCTGATAACGCTCTGGGTTCTTCTTCTGAGCTCCTTTTGCGTACTGTTGTTATAAATAACGTAATTTGATTTTTCTGTGTAATAGCTTTCATCGTGCTGGGCTTTTATTCTCTTTTCTATCTCAGCGAATGGCATATCATCCCTCGCTTTTACTCTTTCAATTCTCACTTCTTTTGGTGCAATAACCGATACGATTTTATCACACAGTTTGTCAGTTTTGCTCTCAAATAAAAGCGGAGCATCATAGATTACTCTGTCAATTCCCTGTGCAGAGTATTCTTCAATGCGCTGTTGTACCAAAGAAACAATAGCAGGATGAGTGATACAATTAAGACGAGTTGTCCCATCAAGAGATGAAAAAGCTCTCTGTGCTAAGAGACCACGGTTGAGTGTACCATCCTCGTTAATAATGTCATCGCCGAAGCTTTGTGAAAGTTTTAAGAGAACAGGAGAACCTTTCTCTACCACCTCACGGGCAATTTTGTCGGCATCGATAAGTTCATATCCGTTATTCACAAACAGCTGTGCCACTGAACTCTTGCCGCTTCCAATGGGTCCTGTCAGACCAACAACAAATACTTTACTCAATATCAATCACCTCGAACGACGCAGCACGGATAAGTCGGTTGTACAAAGCCATACCCACACCGGTTTTGATAGGACAGTGAGCATATACGGTTGTAAAGCAATCAAGCTCGTCAACCTGTCTTAATGCATCAAACAAAAGTCGCGCCTGTGTCTCAAGATCATCCGCCATGCCGATTGGAATGTTTTTTGCTTTAATACTCTCCACATCCTCGTCATAGCAAATAACACCGACGGTGTTGTCTTTCTCAAAGGCTGAATTTACAAAGCCGATAAATTTGTCGCTATCACCATTTAGCAGCACAACCTTTGCTTTTGGAGCATAGTGTTTATACTTCATACCTGGTGATGAAACTTTCTGATCGCTTTCGAGTTTAAAGAGCACGGCGTGGTCAACATCAATTTTGCCGATAACTCTCTCGATTTCTTCCACAGTAATCAGACCAGGACGCAGAAGTCGAGGAGTTTTTGTCGCAAGGGTAATTACTGTGCTCTCAAGACCAACGTCACA
>JAZSHE010000135.1:0-25598 GCA_045533085.1 Ruminococcus sp. | reverse complement strand
CTACGGAGATGGTTGCTACGGATTGAGAGCAAACGGCGATTCGCTTGATTGTATGCGCGATGACCACACCCACGAAAAGCGCGGTGATGTGCACATTGTTGCGGGCTTTGATGTTGTGTGCGGTACAAATTGGGATCCTACTGACTTGAATAACGAACTTGTTTTCAACGAGGAAAGCGGTTTATTCGAGAAAATATACGAGAATGTTCCTTCAGGTATTTATCAGTTTTTGATTACAACAAATTACGTGTTCCCAAAATCCGGATCAGGAGCATTGGACGGCTGTGCACAACGTGGCAGAGAACTGATGGTTGATGTTGAGGAAGATGGTTCAACACTTATGATTACATTTGACGGAAAGGAAACAGCCGATTATGTGGTTATGCCTTCTGTAACAGTAACAGGTGACGTTAATGGTGACGGAGAGCTCAGTATCCTTGACGCAACCCAGATTCAGCTCGTTCTTGCAAAGAACAACGAGTTTGCAAACGACAAAGCTAAAGCCTTAGCTGATGTCAACGGCGACGGCGAGGTTACAATTCTCGACGTAACCCAGATTCAGCTCATCCTTGCACAGCTTGTATAACTAAATACATAAAAATAACCGCTGTGGTAACCCACAGCGGTTTTCTTTATCGTTTACATAAATTATTTGTTATGGATGTCATCCATAATGTCGTTGATGATCTCGTCTGTATCTTTTTGTTCGTCAGCAGTCAAAGCACCCTTTTCCTTTTTATTTTTGAAGATGAACAGCTTTGACAAAATGTAGTTGAGTATGACAACAATTACGCTGATCAGCACTTTTGCGAGCATTCCCTCGATACCCAGAATCGACTGATTTAAGCCCAGTGTGATGAGTAGCGGAAGTCCGACCCACTCGATAACACCTGTCACAAGACGAGATGACACGAACATGGAGAACTCTTTGAAGGCGATGCTTGGCTTCCACGATTTGCTGTCGAATACCCACAGTTTGTTGGTGACGAAAGCGAACACAACTGCACATATCCATGACAGAACATTTGAAGTTGTGGTCAGGTCAACGGTGATGCCCCAGAATGTGAAAGTAGGTATCACCATGGTGAAAATAGCGTATGAAACCCACGAAACAACGGTTGTCAGTACACCGAAAATCAGGTACATAATGATTTCGTGGAACTTGTCCCACAGTTTTTTAATCATAGTATTCAGCCTTTCAGTAAAAGCTTATCAGAGAACTTCCTCGTTATCGAGGTTTGTCTCGTCAGCAATATAGATTGGTCGGTTTTTAGTTTCCATATAAATTCTGCTGATATATTCGCCAAGAATACCAATGGACAGCTCGATGATACCGCCAAGGAACAGAGTAGCGCACAGTGTTGTGACATATCCCGGAACATCAATGCCAAAGAAAAGTGTCTTTGCAAGTGTCACAATGATGTAGATAAATGCGAGCACGCTGATGATAAAGCCCATCACCGCAATAAGTCGAAGCGGTGTGACAGAAAATGCGGTGATGCCGTCAAGAGCGTATTTGAAAAGCCCCCACAAACTCCACTTTGTTGTGCCAACTGTACGCTCGACGTTCTGGTACTCAATCCACTTTGTTTTAAAACCAACCCAGCAGAAGATACCCTTTGAAAAACGCTGAACCTCAGAGAGCTCTAAGATGGCATTAACCATCTTGCGACTCATAATGCGGTAGTCAACCGCGCCGTCAGGCATTTTTACGTCGGAGATGTTGTTCTGGAAAGAGAAGAAAATTTTTGATACGAACTGTCTTATCTTGCTTTCTCCTGTCTGTTTTGCACGGTAAAGCGCACAGCAGTCGTTGCCTTCCTCGATGCCCTGAATCATCTGTGGGAACATCTTTGGTGGATGCTGTAAATCAGCGTCCATAACAATAACGTAGTCGGCAGTTGAGTTCTGAAGTCCTGCGTACATAGCGGACTCTTTGCCAAAGTTGCGGGAAAAGCTGATGTATTTAACACTTGAAAAACGAGAAGCAAGTGTTTTCAAAACTTCGAGAGTTTTGTCCTTTGAGCCATCGTTAACAAAAATATATCTGAAACTATAGTCAGGAATAGTAGCGATAACCTCGTTTGTCTCCTTGACAAAAAGCGGTAGAACCTCTTCCTCGTTATAGCATGGAACAATAATATCAATAGTTTTCATAAATATCACCTCATAGATACATTCAATTATATCAATAAACAGAACAAAAGTCTATTGTTACGAAAAAATTTTTGAACGAAATTTGTAAATTTTGCGCAGAAAGACTTTACCTTATTTTATTTTGTGATAAAATTATAATGAATAATTATGTGGAGGTTTAATATGTCCGCTAAAAAAGTTAAAAAAATTGAAAACAAAAAACCAATGTGGCTACAGATAATTGACCCATCTGACAGCAAAAATTTCTTTTTGCGCAACCTGTGGTTTTTCGTAGCTTTTCTGGTTCCGTTTGCATTGATGTACGGTTGTTTTGCACACGCAAAGGTAGCGCCGTTTGGTGATGAGCAGATTCTTGTAACTGACTTGTGGCACCAGTACTATCCGTTCCTTGTCGATTTTCAGGACAAGCTTCAGGGCGGCGGTTCTCTGCTTTGGACATGGCGCAGTGGCGGTGGTACAAACTACCTTGCGTTGATGGCATACTATCTTGCAAGTCCGCTCAATTTCCTGTCAGTCTTTGTCCCAAGTGAGTATCTCAGAGAGTTTCTGGCTGTTATCACTAGTGCAAAAGTCGGTTTTGCAGGATTGTTCTTTGCACAGTTCTTGCGCATCACATTCAAAAAGCGTGATATATCAGTAGCTGCTTTTGCGATCATGTATGCATTGTGCTCGTTTATTATGGGTTACTACTGGAACGTTATCTGGCTTGATACAGTAGCACTCTTGCCTCTTGTGGCGGCTGGTACAATCGCTGTGCTCAAAGAGGGTAAGTTCAGATTGTATGTTATTTCACTTGCACTTTCAGTACTTGCGAACTACTACATCGGTCTTTTTGTGTGCTTCTTTGTTGTGATTTTGAGCATCACTTACTGTATCATCGAGTTCAAAGGAATTAAAAATCTTTTCCTCAACTTCTTCAAGATGGTTGGATTCTCAGCTTTGTCACTCGCTATAACCGCGATTCTGACACTGCCGACAGCGATTGCTCTGACCAGTACACATTCATCAGACAACACATTCCCGAAAGCTTTTGCTATTAATATCGGTGACACTGCTGATTTCAAGGGAGTTATGCAGGCGCTTGGTGAAGTTATTTCAAACAGCGGTGCGTTTATTGCTCCTACTTCAAAAGAAGGCTTGCCGAACATTTACTGTGGCGTTGTTGCGCTTGTGCTCGGTCTGCTGTTCTTTACTTGTAACAAAATTAAAATCCGCGAGCGTATCGCAGGCGGTGTTACACTGCTGTTCTTTATGCTCAGCTTTATTATCCGTCAGCTCGACTATATCTGGCATGGCTTCCATTTTCCGAATATGTTGCCATACAGATTTTCGTTTTTGTTCTCGTTTGTACTCATAGTTATGGCGTACAGAGTGTTTATGCACGTTGATAGTGTGAAGCTTCTTCACGTTATGATTACCGCACTGTTGCTGTGTGGTGTGATTGTGCTCATCAAACAGTACAACGAAACAAAGGTTGTTATGGGTACAGTTTGCATAGCTGTACTTGTGCTTGCGTGGATGCTTCTTTCAGCGTTGAAGGTTGTTCCGAAGGAAGCGGTTGCTCTTGCTCTGTTTATAATATGTCTTGCTGAGGGTGCTTGTTCAGCGTATATCGGTGTAAAGACAGTTGGTACTACAACTACAACTTCATATCCGCTTGGTACAATAGCAACACGAGAAACTGTTCAGTATCTTGATAATCTTGAGTACAACAACGAAGACATTTTCCGCACAGAGGTTACAAAATACCACACATTAAATGACAACGCTCTCATAGGAGTAAATGGTATTTCTATGTTCAGCTCTGTTGCCAACGCTGATGTTACAGCATATATGGAGAAGTTCGGTTTGTGCGGATGGGTAGCCAGCAACCGATACACATATCAGGAAAACTCACCGTTTTCAAATATGATGCTCAACGTCAAGTATCTTATCTCTCCTTATGGTTATTACCTTGACAAAGACCACAACGAGTTTGTGCACGAAGAAGGCAATGTGAAGCTTCTCAAAAACAAATACTACATCCCACAGGGCTTTATGGTAAACGAGGATATTCTTGACTTCAACGTAAATATGGCAAGTCAGAATCCGTTTGATAACCAGAACGAGATTTTCAGACTGGCAACAGGTCTTGATGGTAATCTTTACGAAGCGCTTGATGTTGTATCTCAGGGTCACACAAGTTCGGATGTATTCCCGATGAGCAAAAACGGCTACGGCAGTTATTCGTTCGAGCTCACAGATTCTTCTCAGTCTCCACACGTTAAGTTCAATTACACAGCACCTTACGATGGTACAGCACTTGCGTACTTCCAGTGTGGTGAGGGCGAAAACTGTGACCTGAGAGTAAACGACAACAACGTTGTTTCAAACTACGTAAAGCGTCCGTATATCATGAATATGGGTAACGTAAAAGAAGGCGACAAGCTTTCCATTTACTCTGACCTCAAGGATGTTACTGTTGGCAGCGCTCATGTTTACTGTTGTATGCTCAACGAGGATTTGTATATGCAGGCTTATGAAAAGTTTTCTCAGAGTGCGCTTGAGTGTACAAAGTCAACAGACACTCTTATCGAGGGTACAATCAACGCAAAAGAGGATGGTTTGTTCTACACATCAATCTCGTTTGACAAGGGTTGGAAAGCCTATGTTGACGGCGAAGAGGTTGAAATCACACCTGTGTGTGACGCACTCGTAGCGTTCAGACTTTCGGCAGGACAGCACGATATCAGACTTAAGTACTGTCCACAGGGCTTCCCGCTTGGTGTTACAGTTACATTTGTATCAATCGCGTTGTTTGTTGGGATTATCTTTCTCAGCTCAAAGCTTAAATCGAGAAAAAAGATTGAAGCAGTAGCGGAAGATAGCGAAAACATAACAGAATAATCACTAAAAGTTAAGGACTGTCCCGTATGGGACAGTCCTTTGTTGCGTATTCAGTTAAGTTCCAGAATTAAAACTCAAACTCTTCAGGTGACTCTTCGTCATCTTCGTCGTCAGTAGAGATTGTTACAGTTTCAGTTGTGGTAACTTTTTTGTGTAAAGTGAGGACTTCTGCCATTTCGTCATCTGAGTCATCAGCGGATATCTGAGCTTCAGCGCTGTCGACCATATCTTCAGCTTGTGCGAGGATTTTTTCAGCTTTTGAGATAGCCTGTTCAGCACCTGCGATAGCCTCATCTACCTGTGAGAGAATTTTGTGTATATCATCTTCAGCGGCATCGGCGATACTTTCATCGATACTTTCATCGATGTCCTCGTCAATGTCAAAATCTTCGTCAATGTCACAGGTATCCTCTTCGTCCGGAGTAATGAAAGATTTTAAATCATCAACCTTATCCTTGGCTTTGTCTTTGATGTCAAAGACAGTTTCTTTTGCTTTGATTGAGATGTTTTGAGCCTTTGTTTTAGCCTTGTCGCTAAGGTCAGTTGCCTTGTCCTTGGCTTTTTTGCCGGTTTCTTTTGCCTTTTCTTTGAGCTCCTCGGCTGTTTCTGATACCATCTGCTTGATTTTCTCAGCACTTTCTCCGTTTAATCTAACTTCTTTTGAATCGCTCATAAGCTCAACGTATCTGCGGCTGGCTTTGTCGATTCTTAAAGATGTTTTGTCTACAACAACGCACAGTGCCTCACACTCATCGTCAGCCTGGTCTCTGAGCTGTTCGTAAAAATATCTGCCAAGCTCGATGTACGCCTGATTTCTCAGCTCGGTGTCAGCTTTGATAACCTGCTTGATTCGGTTAGCTTTAGCCTTGAGTCGGCTTTTTTCCACAAGAGCCTGTGCAACATCAGTTGCCGCATCAGCACAGAGTTTTACGCCTGTTTTTATATCATTTTTAATATCCATAAAGATTACCTCCGTTAAAAAGCTATCATATATACATATTATCGCAGATACTAAGCCTAAAATCAACAACTATTTTCTTGCAATTAAAAAATCGGATGTTATAATGTAAGAAGAACTATCGGGAGGTGTGTTTATGTCTAATGTAATTTCAAAGGAAGTGGCGTGTCCTAATTGTAGCGAGATTTCAAATGTGCACGTTTACACAAGCATAAATGCAACAAATGACCCTCAATTTCGAGAGGACCTGCTCAGCGAAAAGCTTCTGAGATGGAAATGCGAGAACTGTTCGTATGAGGGCAGGTTTACATATCCGCTTTTGTACAACGATATGAAGCATCGTTTTATGGTGTATCTTATTCCTCAGATTGAGCGTTTTCAGCTTGAGGACAGAACGCTCGAGGACGAATACCGTAATTTAAAAGGCATAACAAAGCGTATCACCCCTGACTTCAACTCGTTTAAGGAAAAGGTCTTTATCTTCGAATCGGGTCTTGATGATATGGCGGTTGAACTCGCAAAACTGGCTGTCAGCGAAACAGTCGCGAAAAAGCACAACCTTCCTAAGGTCGAAGAAGGATATCTTTCGATGTATAATCGCGAGACAAACACGATGGGTTTTACTTTTTTTGTCGGAGAAAACCACGAGCCGTATGTTCAGTCAGCCAGACTTGAGGTTTATGCCCGCTCGGTACAGATTGTAAATGCAGTTGGCACCAACGATAAAAAGCTCTCGGGTTTCATTAAGATTGACCGTGAATGGGCAGAGAACACTCTGTTCAGATATAAGAGAGAAACAAAATGATACATAGAAAAAGAAGCAGAGCATAATAAGTGCTCTGCTTCTTTATTTCATTTCAAATGTAGTTGTATCAAAGATATATTCTTTTGAATTGTAATCTTCAAAAAAGTATGTGTGTGTGTCGATGAAAGTGTATCGTCCGATTCCTCTGAATATTTTAAAAGTATCATCAGTACACTTGATTTCTCCGTATTCTTCGAAAAAAGTTGAAGAAAAGTCTGTGCGTGTCAGCGTGTCTGCTTCACGCTCTTTGTCGGTTTTTCCAAAATGGAAAAGTCCTGCGTATCCATCGTCTGCGCGATCCCATGCACTGTCACATGTGTAAAACTCTCCATTGTATCTGAATATATTCCACATGTGACCCTCGCCTCTTCCGCTACATGGTCCATAAACGCAGAAACAGTCGATATCGTACTGGAGCAAGGCGAATCTCAATGTGTATGCAAAGCCGTAGCAAACGCTTTTTTTGTCCTTGAGCGCCTTGTAAATTTCGTCATCCGGATATTTAAACAGCGGTGAATTGAGCTGTTTGTTGTCTTTGCGCTCATGGTCGTATGTCATCGACTTTGCAACAGCACAGTGAACGTTCAGTATTTTGTCGAGTGTGTTATCGTTTTCGGTAGCATTTGAGTTAACGATTTCAAGAAAACTGTTGTCGATGAAAGCGAGCATTTTTTCCTGCTGTGCTTTTGAGTAAGCGTAAGAAAGCTCAGCTTTGTCACCTTTAATTTTACATTTGCTGAGGAAAAAGTAGTACGGGCTTTGTCTGAGCAAATCAACGTAAAACTCGTTTTTTTCAACATCGGATGACAGCGTAACAGATTTTTCGCGGTTGAGCATTGCGTCCATCAGATTTTTGTAGTGCGCTGTGTCGGCATCTGTCATGTGAAGCTTGTCGTCAGGCTCAACAACGTAGTGGTTGATTTTGGTTATCGCCATATAATCCGTGTCTACTGTAGCCTGAGGGATTTCTGCGGTGGGGGTTGTGCTCTGTGTGTTACACGAGCAAAGCGTCAACACCACAAAAATCACTAATAATATGGAAATGATTCGTTTCATTATATATCCTTTATATTGAATAGTTTCTGTGCGTTCTTGTACATAATCTTGTCGTATGTTTCTGTGCTGACCATGCCTTTGAATTCGTTAAAGTATAACTGGTACAGACTTTTATCGCCTTTGGAGTTGTGGAGATAAGTGTCCTTGCCATCAATCGGAGCGTCGGAGCCGAACACGATTTTATCATCACCGCATTTTTCAAGGAATCTGAGTGTGCTTTCAACGCTGACCCACGTTGTATCTCCGTAAAGGTTAGGTAATTGTGAGATTAGCTCAATAGCTTCGCTGTTGTCGGTACCAAGTCCCATGTGAACCATCACAAAGTTAACATCAGGATATTTTTGAGCGACATCATACACAAGTCGTACGTTGTCACACTCGCTTTGTCCTGTGTGAGTTACAACAGGCAAAGAGTATTTTTGAGCAAGTTTTATGTAGGTGTCAATTTCATCGCTGTCAAATCTTAGCGCTGAGTGAAACGGATGTAGTTTTATAGCACACACGAAGTCACGGTTTTGCTGTATCAATTCTTCGATAGGCGCGGCGTCCTCGTATGGATTGACCCACAGTGCTACTGAAATTTTACCTTTATTTTCGCGGGCAAAACCGAGAGCCTGTTTGTTTGTGGTTATGTGGTCAGTCAGAAACTGCTGTGGAATCGGATTCTGGCTATGGTCGTGTGTTACACAGTCAGAGTGAGAAATAATACAATGGTCGATGTTGTACTCTTTCATCATATAGATGATGTGTTCTTCTCTCATATCAAAACCGAGTTTTGTGCCCAGATGGGTATGTGTGTCGATAATCATAGACAAACCTCCGATTGTGTTACTATTCAATATAATACTGCTTTTGGCTTGAGTGGTCAAGAAAAAACCGACCGAAATTATTATCGGTCGGTTTTTAATGTTTGTATTAAAGTTCTTCTAAAAGACCTGCGATGAACAACTGAATCTGTGTTGCATCGATAATAGAAATTTCTGAGTCATCGTCAACGTTACTTGCGAGCAAGCCAAGTGGTGAAAGCTGTTCAATCTGTGCTATATGCAGCTGAATTGCTGTAGCGTCCATGATTGTGACAATTGAGTCACAGTCAGCATCGCCAGGCACAAAGTCAGGAGTGTCAGGTGTGTAGTCATTGATGTACTGACTTGACATCCATGCAACACGGGAATTCGTCCAGTCAATCATATACTGGTACTCAGCCTCAAATACGTATTCGTCGTAGTATGTTGCAACACTGTCCTGAGAGTAAGCAACCGCCATAATCTGACCGTAATCGTTGTAGTCGTATGTAGCGTGACACTTGTAAAGCTGAGTGTGGTCAGCAATCCACTGTGGCTCCTGAATAATATCCCAGCGGATGAAGTTCATCTTTGCGCTTTTTGTGAGCTTATCAAGATAAACATCTGATGAGTAAAGTTCTGTGTTATCAAGACCCTCTCCGTTGAGCTTTTCGTTGATAGCAGGAACAAACTGTTCAAACCATACTTTTGGAATCATAGCATTTAACGCATCGTTGCGTTTAACGGTTTCTTTCAGGAAGTTAGGTCCGCGGTAGCCACCCTTGTGTTTAGCAAACCAGCCTGTTGGTTCTTCGTAGTCAGTGATACCCATATTACTTAGGTCGTTTTTGACACCCTGTGCGTTACCAAGAGAGTTGTCGTAGTCCCATACAGGGGAAGCGTAGAACTTGTAGTTGCCGTTTTCGTCAGCCTTGTATACAAAGAAGAAACTGCCTGCGCCTGCGTCCCAGTTTTTGCCGAGCTCGTTAATAAGATAAACCTGAGCGAGAGATTCGATATCGATGAAATTGTTGACGTCTGATGCGTTTGTGATGAGCTTGTTGTACATAGTATCGTACTTTTTCTTGATGAAGCTACGTGTTTTTGAGTAGTTAGGGTCATCTTTTTCAAGCTCAGGAGCTTTCATTGTGAGGTTGTTGCCGTTAGAAGCTTTTACTGTGAAATCTTCATCGTCAGGGTTTGCGTCGATTTCGCATACGAATGAGAACGCTGTTGTTTCACCGGCACAGTAGCTGAGGTACTCTTCGTCGTCAATATCAGGCATGAGAGTGTTCTTGCCAACGTCAACTTTTTCGCATACCTGATAGTTACCGATGTATTCGCCGTTTACATAAACTTCTGTGAAACGTGAATCAGAAGCATAAGGCACGCCGATTTCGTCAGCTAAATCGTAGAGAAGTCTGTTTCTTGTCAGAGATGCATCCTGAAAGTTTGAGATGATTGAGAACTTCTTGCACTTCTGCATATTGCCAACCTGAACAGCTGAATCATAAGTGATGTTGAAGCCTTTTTTGTCAGCATCCCACGATGTGTTACCTCTGCCTTTGATTTTCTTGATTGGAGTTGTGTCGAGGTTGCCTTCTTCGTCAAGCAGAGCACCTGTTGCAGAAGCAGAGTTTTCCTTTGTTTCTGTCAGATAGTCCCACAAATCCATACCGTCAAAATCAGCAGGGTTGTTGATAAACATCGCAGCCTCTGCGCTTGAACGCATAACAACTGCTGTGTAGTCTTTGTTATCAAAAGTGATTGTGAAATCCTTGCCCTCAACATAAGGTACTGTGGCTGATGAAGCAGGGTTGACAGTAACACCGTTGATGACAGCTTTGCCGTTGAGATAGTTGAAAAATTCAATTTTGTCAGGGTTTGTTGAGGTTGGCATGAAAAAGTACATTTTGCCGTCTTTTTCGTACCACTTTACCCACGCCTGGCTATCTTCACCAGAGTAAGCATGAGCATAGATAGCTTCTTCGTTTGCACACTGAACCTCTTCAGGTATAGGCACAGTTACTGCGCAGGATGATGTTACAGCAACTAAAGTTACGGATAATATCATCACAATAGCGAGAATTATGCTGATTATTTTTTTCATAGTATCAACCTTTCTGTTAAAGCGCTATCGGTTTCCCGATAGCGCTGACTTTGTGATTATATCACAGCTTATCGATAAGTCGGGCGATAAACTGCTGGATTTTTGTTGTATCCATAATGGTGATATTTGGGTCATTGTCAACGTTAGCAACTCTTAATGATTCGCCTGTCAGTATAGTAATCTGTGCTAAGTGGAGCTGGATCTTGGTAGCGTCCATGATTGTTACTTCTGAGTCAAGGTCAACGTCGCCCATCAGAGCGGATCCACTCTTTGTGCCTGTGATGAGAATGTTGTTGATAGCGAGTTCGCCTCCTGTTGGATCATCGGCTGTTGTGCCACCGTTAACAGTCGCGTCTGATACAGGAACAAGTCTGAGAATAACGCTGTCGAGGTTGTTAACAGCATCAGGGAGCTTGACGTTTTCGAGGTATGGTGTCATCAGCTTGCGCTTGCCCATCTCGATAGTAGCAACAGCGTTTTCGATATCAACAAATGTTGTACCATCTGTGCTGTACTGGAGTTTCCATGAAGCAGGACATTTCTTTGAACCTGCCATATATGCTGTAAAGCTGATGTCTGAGTAGTTCTTTGTTGAAATTTCAAACTGAACGTATGGAGTACCCCAGAGGTTGTTTTTGCCTGCAGGCATAATTGGTACCATGTTAAGACCGTTTGTGCCGTATTCAACAACAGACCATTCGAGTGCACGCATATTTGTGCCGTCGATTGTACCGCTCATTGTACCCTCGCCGTATGTAGCCTTGTAACCATCGTCACCTGTGCCGTACTCGGTGAGCTTTGCTTCAGCCTCTTTGCCGTTTGGATCAAACTGCCATGCTGCAATTGCGTTTGTGAGGTCGAACACAGGCTCTTTGTCAGGCAATACTGGTTCTGTAGGCTGTGTTTCTGGCTCTGTTGGCTCTGTTGGAATGATCTCGCTTGGGGTGTATGAATCAAAATACTGGTCGGACAACCACGCAGCACGGGAGTTTGTCCAGTCAATCATATATTTGAATTCATCTGTAAAGCTGTACTTTGTGTATTTTGTATCAGATGAGCTCTGCTTATATGATACACCTGTCACCTGACCATGCTCGTTGTATTGATATGTAGCTGTGCTCTGTCGGAGTGTGGTGTGGTTAGCAATCCAGGCTGTATCAGTAACCATATCCCAACGTTTGTAGTTCATATCTGCACTCTTTTGCAGATAAGTAAGGTAAACGTCTGCTGAGTAAAGCTCTGTGCTGTCAATTCCTTTGCCGTTGAGACGATTCTGTATAGCAGGCAGGAACTGTTCAAACCATACTGTTGGTATGATATCGTTCAGCGCGTCACAGTTTTTGATTGAATCTGTGAGGAAGTTAGGGCCTGAGTAGCCATTCTTGAGTTTTGAGAACCATCCTGTAGGTTTTGTATAATCGTTGATGCCAAGGTTCTTAAGTTCGCTGTCTACGCCGTTTGCGTTACCGAGAGAGTTGTCGTAGTCCCATACAGGAGAAGCAAAGAACTTGTAGCGACCTGTTTCGTCAGGCTTGTATACAAAGTAGAAACTACCTGCACCTGAATCCCAGTTCTTTCCGAGTTCGTTGATGAGATAAACCTGAGCCAGAGATTCGATGTCGATATAGTCGTTTACATCGCTTGCGTTTGATACAATTTTGTTCCACATGGTGTCATACTTTGACTTGATGTAGTTTTTGACCTGATCGTAACCCTCGTCACTTGTTGCAAGCTCAGGAGCTTTGATTGTTACGCGGTTTTTGTTGCCCATTGTGAAGTTGAAGTCATCAGCAGATGGGCCGTTGTCGATTTCTGCCACGAATCTGAAGTCAGACTGAGAGCCGTCTAAGTAGCTTAAGTATTCTTCTTCGTCAACGTCAGGGATGAGAGTGTTTTTGCCGACATCAACCTTTTCGCACATCATATAGTTACCGATGTAGCTACCGTTGACATAAATTTCAGTGAAACGTGAGTCAGAAGCGTAAGGAACGCCTACTTCGTCAGCAAGGTCATAAAGAATACGATTTCGTGCAAGAGCCGGATCCTGGAAGTTAGAGATGATGGAGAACTTCTTGCATTTTTGCATACCATCAAGTGAAATTGCTGAGCTGTATGTAATGTTGAAGCCTTTTTTGTCAGCGTTCCACGATGTGTTGCCTCTGCCCTTGATTTTCTTGATTGAAGTTGAATCAAGGTTGCCTTCGTTGTCCAAAGTTGCACAAGAAGCATCAGCGTAATTTTCTTTGTCATCTGTGAGGTATGTCCACAGGTCCTTGCCATCAAAATCATCAGCGTTGTTGATGAACACAGCGGCCTCGGCACTTGAACGCATAATGATGACCGAGTATGTCTTGTTGTTAGCTTTTACGATGTATATTTCGCCCTCTTTGTATGGTACAACAGCGATTGAGTTTGGCTCAATTGTAACACCGTTAAATGTAGCTTGTGTGGAGTATGAGTTATAAATTTCAATTTCTTCTGCATTTGTGCATGCTGGCATGAAGAAATATTTTGTTGAGCCTACATCATACCATCTTACCCACGCTTCACGCTCATCTGAGTCACCCTGATATGCGTGTGCGAACAGTCCGCCAAAGGTAGCTGTTGTGACCTGTGGTGTGCCGATTATGATGGTAACAGAGGCACTGCCCTGACCTGCAACTTTGCCATTTTTGTTGGTTGCAGTAACGTTAGCGGTGAAAGATGCTGCGCCGTTTTCAGTTGCTGTGAATGTGTAGCTGTTTGTTGTGCTCACAACTTTATCGTTTGATACGATTTCGTAAGTGTAGGTGTAGCCGCTTTGCTCTGCAACTTCAACAGAAAGCTCAAAGCTGTCGCCGATTTCACCTTTTGTAGCTGATGCGTTCAGCTTTGGTGTAACATCAATCTCGCTCAATTTGAGCTTTTCGCCCATATCGTCCCATGTTGTGCCACCGTCGATGGTCACCATATTGTAACCCTGAGCGTAATCATCGGCAGTGAGAGCGATTGAACAGTTCCACAGTTTGATATCGTTGCCGCGCCAGAAACGCATTACGGTTGCGCCAGCGTCTTTTGCTGTTACTGTGTACTTGTATACACCACGGTCAGCAAGGTATTCAACTCCTGTGCGTGGGTCGTACTTTGATTTATCAGCGTCAGCGATAATGACAGAAACACCACCATTATCAGCTCTGCTGTACTGTGTGAAGTTAACGTACATAGTTGGATTTGCATCAGTCCACGCTGCTGGAGAGATGACCTTCATATACAGAACGTCGCCCTCTTTGAAGGTAGCGGTGTCGAGAGCTGATGAAGGGAATACTGCTACTGCGCATAAAAGCATTGTCAGTACAAGCAGTAAGCTAAGCAGTTTTTTCATAAAACTCACCTCGTAAAATAATGATAAAAATTCGCAACCAATGAGCAAAAATCTAGAAAAATGGGATAAAATACACGTTTCTAAGCTGCTCAAATTATTACAGATTCAGTATAACTTATTATAGATGATAATTCTATAAACATAATATACAGAATTTGTATGACCTTTTTGTGTGAAAAGTCAAAGTGCAAATAAGATGAGTAGTTTTTTGTGTAATATGACAATAATTTATCCTGATTTTTAAATGGCGATTTTTTATTGTTAAATAAATAACATTTTCGGACATAAAAAAGGGAGAGCAGAAGCTCTCCCGAATTTTAGTATAAAAATAAATTAATTACCAAAAAATGTCGTAAACGTAGCCATCGATATAATCCCACAGATAATCGTTTGCAACAGCGAGTGCAAGCTTAAATTGTGATTCACATACTTCCTGTACTTCAGAGAAATCAGAGAAAACGCTGCTTTCGAATGATGTGCATTTGGTGCTGAAGCCGATGTTTACGTCGTCAACAAGCTCGGATGTGCCAAAATAGTCAGCGTAGTAAGTAGCCTCGATATCATCACGAGAAAAAATACTGTTTCCGAACCAGAAAACTGGATTGTTACGAGTTACATTCATAAACGTATCAAAATACAGAGCGTTTTCGATGTCATAGTACTGTGCGAAGAAATCGATGCACTCTTCTCCAGGGTAGTATGCAAGCACGAGAGTGTAGTCTGCACCTTCGATTTCTGATGTACTGATTTCCACGCAGTAACATTCGTTATCAGCATAGAAATCACCGTACTGCATCAGATGGTCAGCAATCTGGTCAAATGTGTATTCGATGTAATCATCCTCGTACAAAGTGTGAGTGATATATGGATTTTCTGATAGCTGAGCGATGTAAAGCTGAATCTCAGTAGTATCGATGATAGTGATATCTTCATCAAAATCAACGTCAGAAATAAGAATCGCATCGTCACTCAAAGTAGTAAGCTGAGCGATATGCATCTGGATAGCTGTAGCGTCCATGATGCTTATTTGTCCGTCGTTGTCTGTGTCGCCGATATATCCGATGACACGGCCGTTGACAGGCGAGATTTCTTCAAATGGCTCGTTGGAATAGAACAGCTGAGCTGTTGAAGATGTAGTGATGTCTACCTGTGCGGCAGAGGTGCTCACACAGCAAATACCAAAAACGAGTGCTAATGAAAGCACGATTGAAATAATCTTTTTCATAATTTACCTCAGTAGTCTCTTATGTTAGCGATAGTTGTGCGCAGGAGGTTTGTGATTGTAGTTGTATCATATCTTGCGTATGGATCAGCCAAGCGATAACCAAGCGTACCCATTGGATCCCAGAAGGATGGAGAGATGTTGATCTGAGGGACAGAGTAGTTTGCCTGGTCAAGCAGAGCTTTAATAGTTGGATTTGATTGAACCATATCTGTAGAAATGACATTTTTGTTTGATGGACCCCACGAGATTTCCTGTGCGCGTTCTTTCTGGCAGGCTTCTCCTGAGAGATAGTCAGCGAGAAGCTGTGAAGCGTTTGGATACATTGTGCAAGCATTGACGCCTAAAAGCTTGAATCCGTGCATTGAAACGAGCTGTTTGTTTTCGCCATTTACGTCGATTGTAGGCAGTTTTGCAGCACCCATATTGTTGCCGAGTATCTGTTTGATGGTTGCAGCATCCCAACCGCCATCAATACCGGCAGCAACAGTCGATGGGCTGGACGCAAATCCCGAAGGAATTTTGTAAGTACCAGTACTTGTGAAAACGTCGTCATAATCATGGAAAAGGGTAGCAAAAGCTTTCATTGTAGCGACTACTTCCGCTTCGTTATAGTCGTTGAATTTCTGGGTATCGTTGTAATATCCCTCCAAACCTTCGATTCGAAGACCACCTGTGAATGGGAACATACAAGCGTAGAAGCCATTACCCGCATCCATAATGAAATCCTTGCCTGATCTGCGACAAGCTTTCAGCACGCCTTCCAAAGTTTTAGCGTCCTCGTCTGATACGTATCTCTTGTCATAGTAAAGGATGTAGCCATTGTCTGCTGTCTGAGGGTAAGCGAGGAGCTGTCCATCGATTGTGGCAGATGTAACTGAACTTTCGAGATTTCTGCTCTTGATATCAGCTTCGAGCTTTTTGTCAACAGGAAGAATAACATCTGCGTCATCGAGACGGTTGAGCTGGTCGCACGCAAAGCTGAAGACATCTGCAGAATAGTATGGATCGTTAAGAATACTAGTAGCGGCATCACCTTCGCCCATAGCTTCAACTCGGATGTTGATGTTGTAACCCGGATACTTGTCAATGAAGTCATAGCACTGGTTTCTGAAAACATCAACAGCAGCGTCAGGTGCCCACACTGTGAGTCTTGCGCCTTTTTCAGGGGTCATAGCTTCAGTTGGAGGTTCAGTTGGCTGTGTCTCAGGCTCTGTTGGATCAGGAGTGTAGAGAATTCGGCCGATTACACCATAAGTAGGAAGCTGTGCTACGTAAAGTTGAATTTCTGTAGCATCCATAATAGAAACTTCACCATCTCCGTCACCATCAGCAAGCAACGAGATAATTTCGCTCATACTGATTAGTCGGGCTACCCCAAGCTGGATTTCGGTAGCGTCCATGATGGAAACTTCTGAGTCATTGTCAGCATCTCCCATAAATCCGTGAACCTGACCGGGGATTTTTGATGGGTCTTTTTCGTCAGGACCTGCGATAGTGTATGAAGGGTCAGCATCTGAACCGGTTGATATCTGGTTGTAAAAAACAGGTTGTGCTGTAGCGATTATGCCGCACATTGAAAGTACAAGCATAGCCGCGATAATTAAGGATAATAGCTTTTTCATAATTTACCTCCACTTGTTTATAGTTTGTACACTAATTATACATTAAATCGTTGTTATTTTCTATAAACAATATGTACTAAATGAAAGTAGCATATTTGTGAGAGATAGCAATCCCCTCTCTGTTATGCACAACAGAGAGGGATGTTTTTTAGTAAAATGATGAATGGATTCAGTTGTCGCTGTCTGTAGCGTAAAATAAGTTTCGTACATCACCTGAAATGTGACCTTTTGCCTCGATGTTTGTAGCTTCGATTGTTGTCGAGAATCCTGTTGCTATAATTTCTCCGACTTCATCTATACTGTCGTAGTATCTGCTTGAGAAATACTCACTTAGAATATTGTATGTATCAGGATTGAGGGAAATAAGCTGTGCACTACCATAGGAGTCGTAGAAGGAAACAGGATCCTCGGTGATTTGTGAGTAGTAATTAAACTCTGTTTCACCACGTGTCAGATGGATATCGGTGTACATCCATACGTTGCCTTCTATATTGGTAATGCCTGACATCTGGATGTATTCTTCGCCTTTATCAGTTTTGTAGTAAAGTTCAAGGTTTGTGTTGTATTCATCGTTGTGAAAATATGCAACAGTTTCATGGAAGGATGCATGGTGCTCGGCGCGGTTTTCAATGATAAACTGTGCGAGCTCATCAAAAGTAGTGTACAAAGGGTCTGTCGACGGATACTTGATGTACAGTGTGTGTGCTATGTTTCTGTTATCAGAGCGTTGTGCAACCCACAACTGAATTTCAGTTGCGTCCATAATAGAAATGTCTTCGTCAAAATCTACATCAGCAACGACAACTTCGTCTTCGTCCAATGATTCATGCTGGGCAAGATGTAGCTGGATAGCAGTTGTGTCAAGCACGGTGATCTGCCCGTCTGAATCTGCATCTCCTATGAAGCCATAGATATAGCCGTTGTTAAAGCTGAGTTCTTCATAGGCTCTGTCAGAAATCAGATATTTCACGTCTGAGGTGTCGGATTCTGACGCTGAAATGTTAGCTGTTGCGGATAAAATCACCGACATAATTATGCTGATTGTAAGTAAAGCGGACAATAATTTTTTCATAGATTCTTCTCCTTTAGCCAGGGAATTAAAATGGTCTAGTGGTGGTAGACAAGTATATGTTAGCACGCTTTTTACATAATGTCAACAAAAAACACAGACCCCGAAAAATCGGAGTCTGTGTAGTTTTATTCATAGTATGTGTGACTTCTTGTGCCACCTGATAAGGGATTAAGCGAAAAGTGTATAGAGGTTGCCTGTAACGTAGCCCTTCATTAAACTTTCAGCCTTAGGGATTGCGTAGTTAATAAGTGTCTGTACTTCTTTTTCTACATCAGCAAAAGTGAGATCTGATTCTGTGTCAAACATGTAGTCTGTGAGTGTTACTTTTCTGTCTGAGCTTTTTACCTGTTTGATTTCGCCGAACACAGAGAAGATTGTGTTATAATTGCTGTCAAATTTATCAGCTGAGAAATAGTTGAAGCTGTATTCATCTTTTTCGAGTTTAACTGTAATGAATACTGAAAGATTATCCTCGTTGTCGGAAGAAATGGAGATAGTACCATCGTCAGGACGATAACTGATAGAGACATACTCTGAATAGTCCTCGGAATGCCAGCTGTAGCGGTACCACTGGTATTGTGAGTCGTACACAGTATGAGCCTTGAGGAATGCGATAACCTGATCAGCAACGTTTGTTGAGCTTGTTGTTATCTCATAAAGAGTGTGACCGATTTTTACAGATGTTGCAACCTTAGCTACATAAAGCTGAATATTTGTAACATCGATGATAGAGATATCGTTGTCACGGTCTGTGTCGGCAAGGAGTGTAGCAGTGCTGTTGAGTGTAGCGAGCTTTGCGATAGAAAGCTGAATCTGAGTTGCATCCAGAATAGAAATGTCTTTGTTCTGGTCTGTGTCACCGATAAAGCCGTAAACTTTGCTGTTAGCAACAGTGATGTTTTCGAATGGTTTTGAAGAGACAAGATAGTTGGCAGCAGTATCTGCTACGTCAGCAGTAGCCGCACCTGTTGTGAATGTTGCAACTGATAAAAGTGTTACCAGTGCAAGTACTAAAGATAAAAGTTTTTTCATAATTTTCTCCTCCATAGGTAGTTATGATTTAAAATATCAACCCTGTTATTATACACTAATGCGTTAAAGTGTTCTAGAACAATACTGCACAAAAATATGTTAACATCAAAGTGCTTTTTTGAAATGAAAAACGGCTGTGCATAACACAACCGTTTTATAAAATCTCTATGTACTATATACTGATTTAAATGAAAATTGCAAAAATGAGAAGTCTTGTAATATGAGCTGTGGCGTGAGCGATCATAGCGTAACCGATGCCGTGTTTTCTGAAGAGGTCGCCGAATAGGTAACCTGCAACACCATTTAACACAAAGCATCTGATGATGATGAAAGCGTCGAGGCCACCGAAGATGCCAACTGTTGCAGGGAGATGACCTGCAGCGAAAACAAGAGATGCAACGATGTTTGCGATGATATAAACCTTGCTAGGGATATTATCGCTTGTGTATTTTTTGAAAAAAATCTTCCATATAACGAGAGCAATAAGCGACATAAAGAAAAGTCTTAGCATAATTTCTTCGATAATACCGCCATAAAGTACTGATGCAATAACACCGTTTAATGATAACGACGCTGCGTTATAAGCCTGAATTTCAGGATAAATTGCACCGATGATGAAATGGTCAGCAACGAGAAGTGCACCAGTAATACCACCGACGATTAAAGAAGATAAAATACTTTTCTTTTTAAATGTAAAAGGTTTGATAAGACCGATTTTATCCGTAACGATGTAACCGACAAAGCCACACACCAGCGCGTACATAACGGTCTGTACAGTAGTAATTGCCACAAGTAAGCCGATGCTGCCCAGCTGATCAACAGTCTGCTGCAGCATATCTTTTGATAATGTGTTTATCTGATAGTAAGCTGTGCATATACCACCGATGATACCAACAGGTAACAGTGAAAGGGTGAATAATAAAGGTTTTTTGATTTTGTTCATTGTGTTTTCCTCCTTTGATGCCCTCATTTTAGCGCATAACGTTGCGTCACAAGCAATACCTGACGCTGGGTGATTTTTAAAAAATATGCAAAAAAGTGTAAAAATCACGTTTTTGTGTCCCGTATATAAATGTATAACAAGGGTGAAGTCGACGCTTGTGTTAAATCCATCTTTCCCAAATCATCAGGAAAGACTTTTTGTTTTTTACCCTTTGTTTTATGCATCTTGGGTGTGAATTTAGACCACTGACTTCAATATGCGATACAAAAAACAGCTTTTGATATATACTGTGTACAGTCCCAAGGGGGAAACAAAAAACTTAACGGAGGTTATGAAAATGAAAGGAAAAAACGTAAAGCGTTTAATAACACTTGTTTTTAAGGCGGTTACGCTGGCTATGGGTGTTGCGGTTGTAGCTCTTTCGATTTTGAACGAGATTGATACGGATAGTGCAATCACCTTGCTCGGCATCGGCTGTGCTTGTTCAGGTGTAGTGTTACTTACAGAAAGGGGTGACAAATAACTCTTTTGAATGTATAATCTGAATGAGAAAACATAAAGAGGTAGGTTTATGAAAGTTACATTTGAATCGGTTTTTGGTACAGAGACCGAGGTTATTATTAAAGGTGAGATAGGCAACCCTAATGTTGATGCTCTGCTCGAATTTGTAAAAAGCAGAAATGCAGGGGCAACAAAAAGACTGATGCTCTTCAAAGAAGATGAGCAGTTTCTTGTTGACCCTAGTGAGGTAGTATACATCGAAGTTGCTGATAACAAGGTCAAAGTTGTGACAAGAGATGGTACTTTTGAGTCAAAGAAAAAACTCTACGAGCTCAAAGAAATGCTTTCAAATGAGTCGTTTGCGCAGATTAACAAGGGTATGATGGTTAATATCGATTTTGTTAAATCGGTTTCGGCTGAGTTTTCGGGCAACTATACATTAAGATTAAAAACGGGAAAAGAGATTCTGACAATCTCGAGAAAATATTTCAAAGAATTCAAAAGCAAGATTTAACGGAGGTATATTATGAAAATTAAAAATTTATTAGCAGGTATTTTTACAGGTATCGGTATCGGTATCCCTGTCGCACTCATTTGCATGATTTGCATTGGTGGATGGAATGAAGTAATTATGGAGTTTTTAGTGTGGACAGTAGCTTCAGCACTTTTTGGAGTTTTGTCAGTGATTACATTCAGTAACGAAAAGATGAATCCGATTTTATCGACAACGCTTAACTGCGCTGGTTGCTTTCTGATTACAATCGGTGCTTGTGGAATCATCGGTTATACCGAAAGTTTCACAGAGCTTCTTAAAGTTGTGGCACCTGTGTTTGTTGCAGTTTATGTTGCTATTGTGCTGATTGGTGGAATCAGTATGAAAATAAACGAGAAAAAGGCAAACGAAGCTTTAAGTAAAAAGTAAAATTACGCATATTAAAACAAAAAGTCTCCCTGAATTACCAGGGAGGCTATTTTTTTGTAGTTGTGATGGGTGGTTTTGCTGATAAACAAGCCGAAAATTTGAAATTTGAACGTCGTTCACAAATTGTTTACCAATATATGGGTTGACTTTTTCTTACCTTTCTGCTACATTATAATACAGAGTTAGCACTCAACTGGTGCGAGTGCTAAAATTTCAAACAAACTTTCTGACCCGTGTGTCCGTGTGAAAATTATCGACGATACATCACGCGGTAACCTGAAAAGAGGTGGTGCTATGGAGCTCAAAGAAAGAAAAGAAAAAATCCTGAAAGCTGTTGTTGAAAACTACATCAATTCAGGAGAGGCGATTGGTTCGAAAGCTTTGATAGCACAGACCGGACTCGCGGTTTCGTCGGCGACCATCCGAAACGAGCTTTCACAGCTTGAGCGTTCGGGCTATCTTTTGCAGCCGCATACTTCGGCGGGCAGAGTACCAACCCAACAGGGTTACAGATATTACATCGACTATCTGATTGGAAAGTATGAGCTCGACAGCAGAACGAAGACTAACATCGAAAACGGTGTTCTTTCTGGCGCGGATGCTCCTGAACGAATACTTTCAAATACTGCACAGGTACTTTCACAGCTGACTTCTATGGCTTGTGTCACAACAACACCGAGTGGCACAAACGCAAGAGTTCACAAAATCCGTTTTGTGATAACGGGCAGACACACATGTATGGCTGTGCTCATCACTTCAAACGGAATGGTTAAAAGTCGACTGTTCAGAGTTGAGTTTGTCGTAACGCCTGAACTTGTCAATATGTTCGACAAGGTGTTAAATGACGCCTTTGTCGGTGTTCCGTTAAAGAGTATTAACAGAGCGTTTCTGCAGACGGTGGGAGCATCATTTGGTGAGCTTTCGATGTTTATGCCTGATGTACTTTTTGCAATTATGGATTCTGTCAAACAGGCGATGCAACAGAGCATCAACGTCAGCGGTTCTACCAGTTTGCTGTTTTTACCTGAATATGATGCTGACAGCGCAAGAAATGTTCTGAAATTTCTTGCCGACTCGGATAATGTTTCGACACTTCTCAGCGATAATATCAAGGACACTAAGGTATTCTTAGGTAAAGAAAGCGGATACTATGAGCTGTCAAACAGTATGGTAATCGCAACGGGATATGAAATCGGCTCGGCTTTCGCGGGAGCGGTTGCTCTTGTGGGACCACTCAGAGCTGACTACAAAAAACTTATTTCTATGGTTGAATATGCAAGCGACTACGCGTCAAAACTGATTGGCGAGTTGCTTGAAGTATAGGAGATAAATATGAGTAAGAAAGAAAAAATCGAGAAAGAAACAGTAGAAGAGGTAGAAAAAGAAACTGCCGAAGCTACTGAATCTGAAGAAGTAAAAGAGCCTACAGCTGAAGAAAAGCTCGAAAATGAGCTTAAAGCGGCAAACGAAAAGTATATGCGCCTTTACGCTGAGTACGACAACTATCGCAAGCGTACACAAAACGAAAAAGCTCAGATTTACGCTGACGCAACAGCAAAGACGGTTGAACATATACTCCCGCTTGCTGATTCGCTCACGATGGCAATTGCTCAGTTTGAGGGCAAGGATGTGCCAGCTGAATTTTCAAAAGGCATTGAGCTTATCGCAAACCAGCTTAAAGCAAGCTTTGACAAACTTTCAGTAACACCGTTTGGTGCGGTGGGCGACGAGTTTGATCCAAACATACACAACGCGATTTCAAAAATCGAGGATGAATCTTTGGGAGAAAACACAGTAGCTCAGGTCTACCAGACAGGCTACAAATTAAATGATAAGATAATCCGTCACGCAATGGTAGTCGTTGCGAACTGTGACTGATATAAATTAGTTTTTAGATTTTTCAAAACATACATTTGGAGGAATTTATTATGGCAAAGACAATTGGTATTGACTTAGGTACAACTAACTCCTGCGTAGCAGTAATCGAAGGCGGCGAGCCAGTAGTTATCGCTAACGCAGAGGGCGCAAGAACAACACCATCAGTAGTTGCTTTTTCAAAGACCGGCGAAAGACTCGTAGGACAGGTTGCAAAGCGTCAGGCTATCACAAACCCTGACAGAACAATCTCATCAATCAAGAGAGAGATGGGTACTTCATACAAAGTAACAGTAGACGACAAGGCTTACACACCACAGGAGATTTCAGCTATGATTCTCCAGAAACTCAAGGCTGACGCTGAGGCTTATCTTGGCGAGACAGTTTCTTCTGCTGTTATCACAGTTCCTGCTTACTTTACAGACGCTCAGCGTCAGGCTACAAAGGACGCAGGTAAAATCGCAGGCTTAGAGGTTAAGCGTATCATCAACGAGCCAACAGCTGCAGCTCTGTCTTATGGTATGGATAAGGAAAACGAGCAGAAGGTTATGGTA
Organism: Ruminococcus sp.; assembly: GCA_045533085.1. Lineage (GTDB taxonomy): Bacteria > Bacillota > Clostridia > Oscillospirales > Acutalibacteraceae > Ruminococcoides. The sequence goes on along the minus strand of JAZSHE010000135.1, from coordinate 1,734 downwards.
TATGACCTTGGTGGCGGTACATTCGACGTATCTATTATTGAAATCGGCGACGGCGTTCAGGAAGTTCTTGCAACAGCTGGTAACAACCGCCTCGGTGGTGACGACTTTGACCAGAGAATCATCAACTGGATGGTTGCTGAGTTCAAGGCTGAAACAGGTGTGGACCTCGTTAACGACAAAATGGCTATGCAGAGATTAAAGGAAGCTGCTGAAAAGTCAAAGATTGAGCTTTCAGGTGTTACAACTTCTAACATTAATCTCCCATTTATCACAGCGGACGCAACAGGTCCAAAGCACTTAGACCTTACACTTACACGTGCTAAGTTCAACGAGCTCACAGCTGACCTTGTTGAGGGCACAATGGGTCCTGTAAGAACAGCTCTCAAAGATTCAGGCTTACAGATTTCTGAGATTGACAAGGTATTAATGGTTGGTGGTTCATCCCGTATTCCTGCAGTTCAGGAAGCTGTTAAAGCATTAATCGGCAAAGAGCCATTCAAGGGTATCAACCCTGACGAGTGCGTAGCTATCGGTGCTTGCATCCAGGCTGGTGTACTCGGTGGTGAGGTTGACGGTTTACTCCTCCTCGACGTTACACCACTCTCACTCGGTGTTGAGACAATGGGTGGTATCATGACAAAGATTATCGACAGAAATACAACAATCCCTACAAAGAAGAGCCAGATTTTCTCAACTGCTGCTGACAACCAGACACAGGTTGAGATCAACGTATTACAGGGTGAGCGTGAGTTCGCAAGAGATAACAAACAGCTCGGTCTTTTTGCTCTCACAGGTATTGCTCCAGCTCCACGTGGTATCCCACAGATTGAGGTTACATTCGACATCGATGCTAACGGTATCGTTAACGTATCAGCTAAGGACCTTGGCACAGGCGCTGAGCAGAAGATTACAATCCACTCATCTTCAAACATGAGCAAGGATGATATCGATAAGGCTGTTAAGGAAGCTGAGCAGTTCGCTGCTGAGGATAAGAAGCGCAGAGAAGAAGTTGACGTTAAGAACGAAGCTGAGCAGGTAGCATATCAGGCTGAAAAGCTCATCGCAGACAACGGCGACAAGCTCGAAGACGCTGACAAAGAGACAATCAATACAAAGGTTGCTGCTACAAAGGCTGCACTTGAGGGTGGCGACATCGAGCTCATCAAGACAGCCAAGGATGACCTTATGAAAGCTTTACAGGAAATCGGTGCTAAGATGTATCAGGCAGCTGCTGCAGCACAGCAGGCTCAGGGCGGTGCTCCTGATATGGGCGCAGACCCTAATATGGGCGGTTCTAACTCAGACCCTAACGTTTACGACGCTGACTACACAGACGTTGAGTAATAAGAGATAAAATATATACACAAGCGGTGACTCGATTACTCGAGCCACCGTATTGTGCGTAAAGCAGGTGAACCTCTTGGCAGATAAAAGAGATTATTATGAGGTCTTAGGCGTACAAAAAGGCGCATCAGACGATGAAATAAAAAAAGCATACAGACAAAGCGCGAAGAAGTACCATCCTGACTTGCATCCTGGCGATGCTGACTGTGAAGCAAAGTTCAAGGAGGTCAACGAAGCGTACGAGGTGCTTTCCGATAAGGATAAAAAAGCACGTTACGACCAGTTTGGTCATGCGGGTGTTGACCCTAACTACGGCGCAGGTGCAGGATCATACGGCTCGCCGTTTGGTCAGGACATCGACTTCGGCGACATTTTCAGCTCAGTTTTCGG
>JAZSHE010000065.1:0-2163 GCA_045533085.1 Ruminococcus sp. | reverse complement strand
TGGCCTCCGACTTCCTTACAGTAAGAAACTGTAAGGAGTAATTTAATTTATCAGTAGCACTGTCTGAGTATTTCAAGAATTTCAGCTGAACCAATCTGCTTGTAACCACCACCTGGGATAGTTGATTCTGCAATGAGTGGCAGCATATCTTCTGTCGCACCGATTTCACGAAGTGTAGTTGGGATTCCCATTTCCTTTATAAAATCAGCAAGCTTGTCTATACCTGCGAGAGCTGCTTCTTCCTTTGTCATTGAGTCGGTATCAACGCCCCATACCTTTTTGGCAAAGCGTACAAACTTATCAAGACCATATTTATAAATGTACTTGTAGTAAGGTATCGAAACGATAGCAAGTCCTACACCATGGGCACAGTCTGTATATGCACCAATCTGATGTTCTATCATGTGTACTTCCCAGTCCTGTGTTTTGGAAAGTCCTGTAATTGTGTTAAGCCCTAATGTAGCACACCACATGATATTACTTCTTGCTTCATAGTCTTCAGGGTTTTTAAGTGCTGCTCTTGTAGCATTGATAAGTGAGTCAAGCACGCCCTCAATCAGATAGTCGGTAGTATTATCATCATCACCGCTGAAATACTGTTCCATGAGATGTGACATAACGTCAAACACTCCGCTTACCATCTGATATTTCGGAACAGTGAATGTGTATTCAGGATTCAGAATAGAAAATTTAGGATAAACCTCAGGACCGTAAACTCTGCCGTTTTTAATTTTCTTTTCTTCGTTTGTGATAACTGAACCACCGTTCATTTCAGATGCCGTACCGGCCATAGTGAGTATACTTGCAACAGGCACAATTTTATTGTCTACCGGCTCAAAATTAGTCCAGTAACGTTCCCATGGATCACCCTCACAGTATGCCGAAACGGAAATGCCCTTTGAACAGTCAATGACAGAACCGCCGCCAACAGCAAGAATAAGATCAACATTGTTTTCACGAACAAGTCTTGCACCTTCCATCATCTGTGTGTATGATGGATTTGATTTGATGCCCGAAAGCTCAACAACGTTTTTACCGCAGTCAGAAAGAATTGCCATAATTTTATCATAAAGACCATTCTTCTTGATTGATGACTTTCCGTATACGAGAAGTATGTTTTCACCATAGTTTGCAAGTTCTCCTGCAAGATTGTCAAGTGAGTTTTTTCCGAAATAAATTTTTGTCGGGTTGTAGTATGTAAAATCCAGTTTCATAAGCTTTCTCCTTAAATATTTCTGCCCGTTTCAAATGCTTCGGACATTGCTTTTTTGTCCTTGATTTCGCCCTTGTCATAAACACCTGTGCCGTAGATTACGCCCATTTCCTTTGCACCCTCAACGCAATCAGCATAACCACGGAAGCAGGCAAGTGTTGTTTCCATAGATTTTTTAGCTGTATCAGCAGCAGTCATGATGTAATAGAATTCCTTGTTTTTGACTTCTGTCCAGCGACAGACAGTACGGTCAATAAGTGCTTTAAGCTGTGCGTCGATAGAGTAGAAGTATACAGGACTTGCAAGCACTATAACATCAGCGTCAATGATTTTCTGCATTACATCTGCCATATCGTCCCTAATTGCACAGACACCTGTATCACGACAGGCATAGCAACCGGTACAGAAACCGATTTTCTTTTCAGAAACACGGATTTTTTCAACCTCATTACCGCTTTCAACTGCACCTTTCATAAACTCATTGCAGAGAATGTCAGAATTGCCGTTCTTACGTGGACTTCCTGACAAAATCAAGACTTTTTTACCCATAATAATAACCTCCCTGACTATATTGATAAATTGATATTTTAAGACTTTTTTATTACATTATATCATGCTGAAATTTCCATGTCAACGAAAATATGCGAAGCAGTAATTGAATGGTTAACGCAAGAGCGACTGTATGTTGTTGACTTTTTCTTGTTTTATGTGTTATAATATCTTCAAAAACGAATAAGAATTGGCAGGTGTGATCGATGAAAATTATTGAAGTCACAGAAAACAAGAAACAGTATCTTGATTTGCTGTTATTGGCAGATGAGCAAGAAGATATGATAGACCGTTATCTTGACAGAGGCACGATGTATGTTCTGGATGATAACGGCGTGAAATGCGAGTGTGTTGTGACCGACGAAGGAAACGGTGTGCTTGAAATCAAGAACATTGCGACA
>JAZSHE010000054.1:0-10950 GCA_045533085.1 Ruminococcus sp. | reverse complement strand
CGATTTTCTCAAAGAAAGAGCCGCTCTCTGTTTCCTACGGCTTGGGTATTGAAGAACACGACCACGAGGGTCGAGTTATCACTCTTGAGTTTGACAACTTTTATTTCATCACTGTTTACACACCAAACGCACAGGATGGACTCAAGCGTCTTGACTATCGTATGAAATGGGAAGATGACTTTTTGTCATACATCAAAGAGCTCGACTCTAAAAAACCAGTTGTTTACTGTGGTGACCTCAATGTTGCTCACAAGGAAATCGACCTGAAAAACCCAAAGACAAACCGCAAAAATCCGGGATTTACTGACGAAGAGCGTAACAAAATGACCGCTGTTTTAGAGTCAGGTTTCACTGATACTTTCCGCTACTTATATCCTGATATGGAGCAGATTTACTCGTGGTGGTCGTACCGCTTTCAGGCGCGACAGAAAAACGCAGGATGGAGAATCGACTACTTCATTTGTTCACAGCGTTTAAATGATAGAATCAACGATGCAAAAATCCACACAGACATCTTTGGCTCTGACCATTGTCCTGTGGAGCTTGATATTAACCTATAATATATAGCAAAAACCGACTGATATTTAATCAGTCGGTTTTCTTTATGCAATATATCATTCAACGACTACAACGCCGTCTTCTTTTATTGTTATCTGCATTCCAGTTTTGACGTAGTTTAAGAACTCGTCGCCGAGGTTGTCGATTACTGGCATTGTGATGTCCGGGAGCCAAACATCAGCAAGAATAGCACCAGCGGCTGCAAGTGAGTCGATGTGGTTAGTAAACAGCATACACGCTGGCTGGCGCTTCATCGCACACGCACAGTAAAGCACCATTCCGCCTGTAGTCGAACCGATTGTCTGTGGCAGAACAAGTGCGTTGCCGCACAGCTCTTCGCCATAGATATCACGGTTGTTCTGGTCATTACAGGTAGCTTTTTTGTCACCGAACTGGAGCGCTTTTTGTAAAGACGCGAGAGTGTTGAAGCCTTCTCTTGTTACTACTGCTTTCGCAGTACAGGTACCGGGAGTTACAACTCTTCCTTTAAATTCTCTCATCTTAGTTACCTCCCTTTGTGATCTGGACTAAAATCTCGTCATCTGTGTAGTAACGGGATGTTGTGTATGTACGCAGTTTGTTTGAAGATGTGATAACAGGCATCTTTGCACAAAGTGGGTTGTTCATATACATCAACGGACAGATGTAAGATGTGATGACACCTGTTTTCTTTAAACGAGCGGCATACTCAGTTTTGTTGAATTCCTCCAGCACCTTTGGAGCAGCTGTGAAAACTGTTGGGATAACAACCTTTTTGTTGCCATACTTTTTAAGAGCTTCCTCTACTTTGTCTGTCCAGTCCTTTAACTGCTGTAAGCTCATGTGAGGACAACCCATAAAGCACAATTTTGGCTTTGCGTTCTTGTCCTTCCAGATTACAGGATAGTTGTTCTTGACGCGTTCAAGCTCTGCATCTGTGATGACGTACTCTTTTGCGTTTTCAAGAATAAGGGACTCACCCTGCTCTTTTGCCTCTGGAGTGAGGTTGTCGATGTGGTACAGACCGACAGCACCGTTTGATGCAGTAGCCGCACCAAAATCTTTTAAGTAAGTGCAAGCTGAATCTGTCAGCTCGTCACCAATCCACTTGTCAAGACCGATAACGTATGGCACGTCCTCCATAACTTTCATACCGATTGCAGAACCTAAAAGCTGAGCTTCAGGCTTTTTGGTGGTTTCAATTCTGATAACCCAGCTAGCCTTTCTGCCTTCGTCTGTGAGCAATCCGAAGTATGGCACACAGCCTGCGATTGAACCCATAATATCCATAATACCTGAGTTACGATTGCATCGTGCACCGAGCACTGAGTTGGCATAAACTACAGCTGAGCTTTCAGCCCAGCTCAAAATATCGCCTTTTTGTGGCTTGTTGCCTACCTCATCCATATAGCAAGTACAAGTGAACGCGTCCTTGTCCATTAAACCGAGCTTTGAAAGCTGACCTTCGTAGAAGTCCTGCTTTGAATACATAAACTTGTTGAAAATAAGATTCTGCAGAAAGTTTGCAGGCACGTTTTTGTCAATAGGGCGAGGGTCAACAGAGAATGTCTGCTGTGAGATTGCTCCTGCTTCGATGAGTTTGTCCATCAGCTCGTACACAGGAGTAATCATCTTAAGTCCAAATGATGTAACAAGATGGTTGTGCTTTGAAGTTACTTCAATCATTTTTTCAGCACCGAATGCTTCGCCGTACATAACAAGGGTTTTCATAACCTTCGCTAAAGTTTCGCCCTGCTTTCCGTCAAGCATCTGCTGTTGCTTTTCGTTTAATATCATAAATAGCTCCTTTACAGTTTCATACATACATCCCACGCCTGCCAGATAACTGTACGCAGGTTGCCGACCTTATCAGCGTCGCCAACAATGTGGATGTGTCTGCCTTTTTTAGCGATTGGGGATGGGTTGTAGCCGACTGACATAATAGTTGTGTCAGCGTCAATCTTGAACTTCTTGTCGTCCTTATCCTTGACCATAACACCATCGTCAAGAATCTCGCAAAGTGATGTTTCAAGATATACAGGCACCTTGTTTGTCTCGAAGAAGTCACGCAGGTAGCTTGTGTTTGCAAGACAAACACCAGGTGTTGTAACAAGGTCGTCCTGCATTTCTACGATGCAAGGTTTTTTGCCCTGCAGGTATAAATCGTATGCAATCTCACAACCTGTAAGGCCACCGCCGATGACAACAACCTTGTCGCCGGCTTTGCTGTTATCGAGCAAGTAGTCAACCGCTTCGATAGCCTTATCAAAACCTTTGACAGGAATCTTCTTAGCTTTTGCGCCGGTTGAAACGATGATTTCGTCTGCGTCAAGGGCATTAATATCAGTAATCTCTGTGTTGAGTTTAACTTCAATCGGGTATTTCTTAAGCTCGCGGTTATACCACGCGATAAGGTCTTTGTCCTTTTCCTTGAACGATGGAGCAGCCGCAGCGATAAACACACCGCCCAATACACCTGTCTTTTCGTACAAAGTAACCTTGTGACCGCGTTTTGCGCACAGGATAGCTGACTCCATACCGCCGATACCGCCACCGATAACTGCGATTTTCTTAGCCTTTTTAGCAGGCTTTATGTAGTACTTCTTTGACTGCATTGTCTGAGGATTAAGCGCACAGCGTGACAGACCCATTGTGTCTGTCAGGTCCTGAGTGTTAGCGTGACCCTTTGATGATGAGAAATTAAAACAAGCCGCATGGCAACAGATACAAGGCTTGATATCCTCTATTCTGTCTTCTATCATTTTTGTAATCCACTGTGGGTCAACAAGGAACTGACGTGCAACACCGACTGCGTCGATTCTGCCCTGTGCGACTGCTTTTGCGCCTTCATCCATTTCCATTCTACCTGCACAAACAACAGGGATATCAACGAACTTCTTGATGTGCGCAACGCTATCGAGGTTACAGTTAAGTGGCATATACATCGGCGGATGTGCCCAGTACCAGCTGTCATAAGTACCATTGTCAGCGTTGAGCATATCGTAGCCTGCGTCCTGCAAGTATTTTGCCGCTTTTTCGGATTCTTCCATATTTCTGCCGACTTCGACGTAGTCCTCATCAGGCATAGCACCCTTGCAGAAGCCCTTCATCTTTGACTCAACTGAGTAACGAAGAGATACAGGGTAGTCATCACCGCAAGACTCCTTGATAGCTTTTACAACCTCAACAGCAAAGCGGTAACGATTTTCAAAGTTTCCGCCGTACTCATCATCACGCTTGTTGAAAAATTCGATAGCAAACTGGTCAAGCAGGTAGCCCTCGTGCACTGCGTGAACTTCAACACCATCTACGCCTGCGTCTTTGCACAGCTTTGCTGTCTTTGCAAAAGCTTCGATGATTTCGTGAATCTGCTCAACTGTCATCTGTGGGCACTCAATATCGTGAGCCCAACGCGATGGCTGAGGTGACGGACACGCAAGCTCGTGAGAAGTATCAATCACAGGTTTTATTAACGCTCTTGTGAATTTGTTTTTATGCAAAGGAGCTATAAGCTCGGTAATTGCCCAGGAACGGCCCATACCAGCTGTAAGCTGAACAAACAGCTTTGCTCCTGTTTTATGAATCTCGTCCATAAACTCCTTGAGATCTTCAAACATTTTCGGATTCTGCCAAAGCCACTTGCCCCAAAAACTATCTCTCAATGGTGCAATACCCGGGATGATAAGACCAACATTGTTGTTGGCTCTTTCTAAGAACAGCTTTGCGGCTTCTTTATCAAAATGGCACCCGCCAAGCTCGAACCAACCGAAAAGCGATGTACCACCCATCGGACACATTACAATTCTGTTCTTGATTTCTACGTTGCCTATCTTCCACGGAGTAAACAACGCATTGTATTTTTCGTTCATTCTACCACTCCTTTTGTAGTGTTGATTTCATTATAAATTACAGATGTTGAAAAGTCAACATCTCGCTATTCAATGTTATATAATCTTCTGGCATTTTCGGCAGTAATGTCTAGCAGTTGTTGTATACCCATCCCCTTTATCTCAGCGATTTTTGTCGCTGTATAAATGATATTTGACGAATCATTTCGCTTGCCACGATTAGGCACAGGCGAAAGATACGGCGAGTCGGTTTCGAGTAACAATCTGTCAAGCGGAACATACTGTGCAACCTCAACCGGGACACGGGCGTTTTTGTAAGTAACAGTGCCCCCCAACGAAATGCTCATACCAAGTTTGAGCACCTCTTTGAGCATTTCGACGCTACCCGAAAAACAATGCAGGAGTCCCTTTGGTTTGTAAAAACGAAGCTTTTCCATCACGTCGCCGTGGGCTTCTCTATCGTGGACAACGACGGGGACATCGAGCTCTTTTGCAAGTTTCAGCTGTTCATCAAACACACGGTGTTGCAACTCTTTTTCGATATCCCAATGGTAGTCAAGACCAATTTCGCCCAAAGCTACCGCTTTTTCGTGCTTTAACATCAGGGCAATTCTGTCCAGATAATCGTCAGGCATATCGTTCAGATTTTCGGGATGAAAGCCGACAGTAAAATACATAAAATCGTATTTTTCAGCAAAGCCTTTTGCAATCTCGGCGGTTTTCAAGTCAACCGACGCGTTTACGATACCGCTGATTCCTTTTTGTGGCAGGCTCAAAAGAAGCTCTGCCCTGTCCTCGTCAAACCAATCGTCGTCATAATGTGCGTGAGCATCAAAAATATTGTTCATAAAATCTCCCATAGAGTAAGAAAAAATATTCAAAGTAAATTTTGAGGGAAGGTTGTTGCTCTATCTAAGCAAAAAGGGACGGTTAAACCGTCCCCCATTCCTCAATAATATTAACTAATGCGGCTGCCGACTTCAACTGAGTCGTCAACGAATACAACCTTTACGTCGTCGCCTGATGATGCGGCTAAAATCATACCGTGACTCTCAACCTTGCACAGTGTGACAGGTTTTAAATTAGCGACCAGGATAACCTTTTTGCCGATCATATCTTCCGGTGCATAGTGCTCTGCGATACCAGAAGCAACAGTACGCTCGCCTTCGCCGTCGAGAAGTGTGAGTTTCAAGAGCTTTTTAGATTTCTTAACCTTTTCGCAGTCTTTAACCTGAGCAACTCTGAGCTCCACCTTACAGAAATCGTCAATGCCAATCTGAGCTAGACCTTCGATTTTCTTATCTTCAGCCTTTTCAACGTCCTGCATTGACTTCGCAGATTTCTGAGCTTCTTTCTGAGCTTCTTCAATCTTCGCGTACATCTCTTTAGGGTCAATTCTTACAAACAGCGGAGTTGCAGCATTAACCTTTAAACCTGATTGTAACGCACCGAAAGTCTCAAGACTTTCGTAAGATGTAAGCTCACAGTTGAGCTGCTCAAAAATAGCCTTTGATGTATCAGGCATAAATGGCTGTAGGAGCACAGCTACATAACGGATAGCCTCGAGAAGGTTATATAAAACTGTGCCGAGTCTTTCCTTTGTTTCATCGCTCTTAGCAAGCACCCAAGGTGTTGTTTCGTCGATATATTTATTGCAACGCTTTGCGAGGTTGATAACACTCTCTACTGCGTCGCTCATATGATAAGTGTTGATAAATTTGTCAACCTTTTCGATTGTCTCAAAACAGAACTGCGAAAGCTCGTTGTCGATATCCTCTTTTGCAGTAGGAGCCTGAATAACACCATCGAAGTACTTGTTGTTCATTGCAATAGTACGGTTGACGAGGTTACCAAGAGTATTTGCAAGGTCAGAGTTAAAACGTTCGATGATAGTATCGTATGTGATAGAACCATCATTTGCAAAAGGCATTTCGGATAAGAGGTAATATCTTACTGCATCAACGCCGATGAGCTTTGTGAGGTCATCAGCATAGATGATGTTACCCTTACTCTTACTCATTTTATCCTCGCCAAAGAGAAGCCATGGGTGACCATAAACCTGCTTTGGAAGTGGCTCGCCAAGTGCCATAAGCATAATCGGCCAGTAAATTGTATGGAAACGCACGATATCCTTACCGATGATGTGAACATCAGCAGGCCAGTACTTTTTGTACATTTCGTCGCTACCGTCAGGGTCATAACCGAGAGATGTGATGTAGTTTGAAAGAGCATCAATCCATACGTATACAACGTGCTTTTCATCAAAATCTACAGGCACACCCCATTTAAAACTTGTACGTGATACGCACAAGTCCTGTAAACCTGGTTTGATGAAGTTGTTGAGCATCTCTTTTTTACGGCTCTCAGGAAAAATGAAATCAGGCTGACTCTCGATATACTCCTCGAGCTGTTTCTGATATTTAGAAAGTTTTAAGAAGTATGCTTCTTCTTTTGTGATTTTAACTTCTCTGCCACAGTCAGGGCACTTGCCGTCAACGAGCTGACTTTCTGTCCAGAAGCTCTCACAAGGAGTACAGTAAAGACCTTCGTAGTTTGACTTATAAATATCTCCCTGCTCGTATAATTTCTTGAAAATCTTCTGTACAACCTTTTCGTGCTTTTCATCAGTTGTACGAATGAAATAATCGTATGATGTGTTGAGTACGTCGCAGATGTCCTTGATTTCACCTGCAACCTTGTCTACATACTCCTTTGGAGTACAGCCCTCAGCCTCAGCGTATTTCTCAACCTTCTGACCATGCTCGTCTGTGCCTGTCTGGAAGAACACATCATAACCGAGCATTCTCTTGTATCGAGCGATAGCATCTGTCAGAACGATTTCGTAGCTGTTGCCGATATGAGGCTTTCTGGAAGTATAGGCAATAGCTGTGGTGATATAATAAGGTTTTCCCTTACAATCTTTGCACATAATAAACCCTCCGTAACAAAGTGGAAATCTACTTTGAGATTTTTTTGATAATATACATTTCAATTATAGCATAAAAGCCAGAAATTGCAATATAATAGTTATATAAGGCCCGGCATTTTAGGACTTTGAGCACAAGTTGAACAAAAGGCTTGACAAATGTTCAAAATAGTGGTAATATAATGTGGCTGAAAGAAAGCATATATCGCGGAGTGGAGCAGCTCGGTAGCTCGTCGGGCTCATAACCCGAAGGTCGTCGGTTCAAATCCGGCCTCCGCAACCACTTCAAAACGGCTTGAACACTAAGTTCGAGCCGTTTTTTCTTTTTGTTCTAAAATGAGCAAGTCCACATATTTCCCCCGAATTTCCCTCCGAGAGCCTTAATTTTGCACGAATACGTCCGAATTTGAGAAATAAAAGAGTCCAGTATTTGTTTTCGTTCAACTTGCTTATGCTCCTGTTTTACAGTATAATTTAGATACAAGGAGGTGATTCAAATGAAAACATTTTTGAATCAGCCCTGCACCATAACGCATTATGATGTTATCTAATGTTTAAATTGCATCAGCTAAAGGGCAAAATGCTTTTCGGTGTTGTTAAGTGATGTAGTGTTCTCCACCACGTTTTTGTGCTTTTCTAACAGTTTTACTGTTACATAGTTTATGGTAAAAACAACACCTTATCTCTTCTTGTAGTGGTCGATTGTGGAGAGTCGACCATTTTCTTTTTCTATATATACCTATAATAATTTAGCCTGAGTATTTTTTGTACTCAGGCTTTGTTTTTTACTGTTCATTTGTTTGTAAAGAGAATCCTGTGACAGTTAAGTTCTCATCAAAGAAGAATCGTAACTCTCCTCCATCGACATTATAAGCAACATAACCATCACTGAGTTTGTTTACATTAGGCTCACCGTGAACTCTGTATACATCATCATAGTTGCTGTTTCCGTTAATCTCACCATAGCATGGACTTGTTTTAGCAAAACCAGATTGTAAGTAATCAACAGCAATATAAATAACCTTGTTAGTTTCTATATCAACATCAACTCTGAATCCATCGTAATAGTGGATTCCATAATCATTCATCACAGTTTCGCTATCTCTAATCTCTTCACCGTACACACTTTTCACTTCATCAAAGTCTTTGTTCAGTCCTATGTCGGAAAATCTAAAATCAATCAAAGTTTCATCATCTTTCGCAAGATAGACCTGTCCACCAATATCCCACATTGAACTTTCATTTTTACTCGTGATATTAGTTTCTATGTAGATTTCATTTTCTAAAAACTTAATCTTACCAGTACCGCTATTGTTCCATCCGTCATTGTCAAATGTGAATGTACCAACACCATCAACAATCTTAGTGTTCACATTACTGATAATAGCAATACGATTATGTGGTGCAGACGAAATCTTAGTATATGTAAAACGCACTAAGTCATCGTTGACGGAGATAATCTCGACCATACGACCACCTTGTAGTGCAATAGAGTCAGCATTAGTCCCCTCATCGCACCAAATACCCATATATGATGAATAATCTAAAACGCTTTCAAACGGTGTAGAGCTCTCTGAAATAGTTTCGCCCAAGGCTTCTTCGCCCGAATTACTGTTAAGCCCGTGTAGGACAAAATAGAGGCTAAGTGAAGTAATAAGCACTACCGCTACGACGACTAAAATAGGAATAAGAATGTTTTTCTTTTTCGCTTTAATCTCTGCTCCTGTTTTTACATCAATCAGCTTAGTCATACAATACGGACAAAAGACGGATTCAACAGGTAACTCCTTGCCACACATTTTGCAAAATTTAGTGCTCATACTCTCACCCCATCTCTAAATAACATTATACATAATAGCTCAAAAAAGCACAAGAAAAAAGATAGCCCGAGTATTGCTAATACTCGGGCTATCTTTTCGTTACTCAGACCAAATTAACTGTTCTCCTTTATCTGTCAACCTATATCTATAAATAACTGCGTTATCTATTATATAGTCTTGCTCTCTTAAGAAAACTTCTTGTTGACATAGTTCATTCATAGTACTTATGAATTCATTTTGTTCGATAGGGTTCAATTCTATTCTGAACATATTATATTGCTGAAATCTCCAAATATACCCCTGCTTAAATCCTAGGTTTCTCAATTCAGAAAAAATAAGTTTTTTCAGTTCCATAATAATTCTCCTTTTACTGACAAGACCAATCTTGCGAATACCAGTTTTTATATTCGTAAGCTCCTCTTAATCCGCTTGCTGTTTTCACACCTACTTGAATTTTGACAGTTGTAGTTAGAGCTGCAGCGGCATCAGAAACACTTTTCAAAGAATAACTTTCCTCGCTTGTATGATAAGTAGATGAACCCACAAGAGTAGTTTTTACATAGTTGAATCCATTCGTACCTGCAATCCACCCCTCTGGATTAGAAAATGTCGCACTAATCAGCGAAGTTTTGTAAAATGCATACCCACCAATGTAGTTCACATTACTCGGAATTGTAATTTCAGTTAACGAGGTACATTCATAAAAACTAAATCTTCCGATTGAAGATAAGTTAATCGGCAATGTCACATTAGTTAGATATTGACATCCACTAAAAGCATAATCTCTAATAGATGTAATTGAATCTGGAATACTAACCTCTGTTAAGTTAGGACAACCCTCAAAAGCCCTCTCTAATATCACTGTAACAGCCTTATCCTTATATGTGTTAGGGATTATAATCTCGCTGTTTTGATAAGCAGTGCCTACTCTAACACCGTATGTATTGTCCTGCAAAAGTTTAAAAATCAAACCAGTTGATTCATCTACGTATGTATTTGTACCCGCACTACCCAAATTCTCTGTTGTACCATCAGTATAGGTGATAATGAGTTCCCCATTTACAAGTTCGGTTTTCAGAATGCCTCTGCCATCCGCACCATTTATACCTGGGTCACCTTTATCACCCTTATCACCTTTGTCGCCTTTTTCACCTTTGATGTTACCAAGGTTTTGAACTGTGTTGTCAGACAACAAGATGCTGAGTTCACCATCTGCTGTCAGAGTAATAGTTTTTATACCTACACCATCAACACCATCGATACCGTTTGCGCCTGTGATTTTACCGAGGTTGTTTACTGTGCCGTTTGAATATGTGAGCACAAGTTCACCGTCAGCGTTTACTTCTGACTTCTGGATACCGATACCGTCAGCACCCTTGATGTTGCCGAGATTTACAACAGTGCCGTTAGAGAGTTCCATACTCAAAGCACCCTCGAGTGTTACGGTGACATTAGCAATACCGATTCCGTCCTTGCCTTTTTCACCATCTTTGCCGTTCTCTCCGTTTTCGCCAACAATCTTGCCTAAGTTTGTAAATTGACCGTTAGTGTATGTAAGTACAAGCTCGCCATAAGCATTAATCTCAGATTTTAAGATACCAATGCCGTCGGCACCTTTGATATTACCTAAAGTAAGGATAGTGCTATTAGATAGTTCTACTGTTAACACACCTGTATCTGAAATAGATGCATTAGCAATACCGACACCATCTTTACCGTTGATACCGTTAGTTCCTACAACTTTGCCGAGGTTAGTCGAGCGCCCGTTTGTGTAAGTAAGCACAAGTTCACCATAAGCGTTAATCTCTGATTTTGAAAC
>JAZSHE010000261.1:0-2813 GCA_045533085.1 Ruminococcus sp. | reverse complement strand
ATGATCAGCTCACTGGTGAAAGACTTGCTTTCACTGGTGCTATCAAAGATCAGATAATCGATGTTGAGTTGCTTGCAGTAAGATTACTCGATTTGTTGAAAGTTCTCAAAACCCCTGATTTTATCGCGAGATTCAAGCTTGATGCTGATACAATATCAGATATTGACAGCTACGAGCTTTTGCAGATTATAGGTAAAAAGCGTGGTATGCTAGTGAGTGGTGGAGAGGTTGACACCGAAAGAGCAGCTATTATGCTTTTGGATGAATTCAGAGCCGCAAAACTTGGAAGAATTACACTTGAATTTCCTGATTGAGGTTAAATATGAAAAAAGAAGTTATGCCTGTTGATTGGCTTAAATACGAAAATGAATTAAGAGAGCAAGGTTACAAACATATTTGCGGAGTTGACGAAGCTGGCAGAGGACCGCTTGCTGGTCCTGTATGTGCCGCTGCTGTAATTTTACCACCTGACACTATCATAGAAGGTGTCAACGACTCCAAGAAGCTCACAGAAAAGAAAAGAGAGGAGCTTTTTGACGTAGTTATAGAAAAAGCTCTTTCTTATTGTATTGCTTTTGGTACAGTAGAGGAGATAGAAGAGCATAACATTCTTGCAACTACAATGATGACTATGAAACGCGCTGTAGAAGGGCTTGATGTAAAAGCTGATTATGCTATCATTGATGGAAACAGAGTTCCGTCTCTTGATATAGACAGCAAGTTTATAGTTAAAGGTGACGCTAACTCAATGTCCATAGCAGCGGCTTCTATTCTAGCTAAGGTTAGTCGAGATAGACTTATGATGGAATACGCGAAAGCTTACCCTGAATATTGTTTTGAAAAGCACAAGGGATATGGCACCAAATTGCACAATGAAATGATTTTGAAATATGGTCCATCTCCGATACATAGAATGAGTTTTTTGAAAAAGCTTTTAGGCAACAAGTGATATGGGAATATTCTCTAAAAAAGAAGTAGGAAATCTTGGGGAAATTACTGCTGCTAAATTTCTGAAAAAGAATAAATATAAAATCGTAGAAACAAATTATAAAACTAAACTTGGCGAAATTGACATAATCTGTGAAAATAAAAACTATATTGTTTTTGTCGAGGTGAAGACTCGAAAACACAATACGGCTATACCTGGTGCAACTGCTGTTAACTATAAAAAGCAACAGCATATTATTCGTACAGCTAGTGTGTATTTAAGGGAAAACGAATCGAAAAAACAACCAAGGTTTGATATCATAGAGGTTGAATACTATTCGGATTCAACAGCTTATGTAAAGGAACATTACGTTGATGCCTTCTGGCAAAGAGGTGATTATGGAGTATTTTGATTTGCATTGTGACACTTTGTATAAAGCTACAACACAGAGTTCAGATTTCTGCGACAGAAGTTATCATATAAGTATGGATAAAATAAGTGGCTTTGACAAATGGTCACAAATGTTTGCTGTTTGGATACCTGATGAGCTTTGTTCTTACAAAGCTACTGAATTATTTATAAAAGCAGTTGATGTTTATAAAAACAACCTTGTTAATAATGATAATGTTAACATGTATCTCGCTGTTGAAAACGCTTCAATGCTCAATGGTAACATTGATAATATCAAGTTGCTTGTGGATAACAAAGTTCGTTATGTTACGCTCACTTGGAATGGCGAGAATGAGCTAGGGTGCGGTGCTATGTGTGATGAATCGTTTGGTATCAAAGACTTCGGTAAACAAGTCGTAAAAGAACTTGAGAAAAACAACATCGCGGTTGATGTTTCACACGCAAACGATAGGTTGTTTTATGATGTTGTAAATATTGCAACAAAACCTATAATAGCAACACATTCAAATTCTCGAAGTGTTTGTGGTGCAAAACGAAATCTTACGGATGAACAGTTTAGAATTATCCGTGATATGGGTGGCATCGTTGGGTTGAATTTTTACAAGGGTTTTCTAAATAACGATGAGAGTAAGGCTTGTACCGATGATATTGTGCGACACGCTTATCATTTTTTAGATATGGGTGGCGAAAACACTCTTGCAATAGGCGCTGATTTTGATGGTGCCGATATGCCTTGCGATATTCCTACGATAGAAGCTGTACCTGCGATTTATCAGCGTTTTTGCGATGAATTCGGTGCAAATGTTACTAAAAAAGTGTTCTTTGATAACGCAAATATGTATCTTACAAACTTTGACATTATCTGAGAAATATTGTATAATTAGACGTTGAAATATAGAAAGGATGACCGATATGCTATATAACAGTACTCAAAACAACGAAAAGATTGTTTCGTCAGCTCAGGCTATAGCTCAGGGTATTTCTGAAGACGGTGGTCTTTTTGTGCCACAGAGCTTCCCGAAATTCAGCTTATCTGATATCGAGAATATGCTCACAATGTCTTATCAGGACAGAGCTGAAGCTGTGTTTAAATGCTACCTGACAGATTTTACTGATGAAGAAATTGCTGATTGTGTAAACAGAGCTTACACAAAAGAAAAGTTTGAATCAGAAAATCCTGCTCCATTAACACACATTAATTATAACGGCAAGGAACTTAATATCCTTGAGTTGTGGCATGGACCAACATGTGCTTTTAAAGATATGGCTTTACAGATTCTGCCACATCTTCTTACAAAATCATTAAAGAAAACTGCTGATGGTGTGAAAGCTGTTATTCTTGTAGCTACTTCAGGCGATACAGGTAAAGCTGCTCTTGAAGGTTTCAAGGATGTAGAAAATACTCAAATCATTGTTTTCTATCCTGAGAATGGTGTAAGTGCTATGCAGAAGCATCAGATGAACACTCAGGCCG
>JAZSHE010000066.1:0-17940 GCA_045533085.1 Ruminococcus sp. | reverse complement strand
ACTCACATGGTCAGAGGATATCACAGATGTACAGAAGACATGGGTATATGCAATCGATGCAGAAGGTAACGAAACACTCTTAAAGAGTACAACAACAAACACAGTTGAAGTTAAGCTTGCAGGCTATGAGAACTACTCATTCGCACTGAAGGTTCTTGACGTAAACGGTGTTTACGGTTACTTAACACCAACAGGCGGCGAAGAATATCATATTTAAGCTCCTAGCACTCGAGCCTTTAAAATCTCAATGTGACCGAAATCGCGAGATAAAAAATCAAGAATATAGTCTTTGTTCTAAGCTGTGAATCATGAGTTTTCAGACTACACACCGAGAACAAAACAAAATCAAAAACCCGCTTAAACGTAGTATTTAAGCGGGTATATTTTTATCCAAAGATACTGAAAAGCAAGGTTGTTTTGCAAGAGGAGCGATGGTCAGGTCACAAATAACTGAGATGTACTGTGTGAAAAGTGATCATTCAAAGCTGTGCGGTATAACGAATAACTTTAGAATTTTAGTAACATAAAAACGCCTGTTAAGTTATGATGCAGTCGAGGTTGTGGTGTCAACCAGAGTATGTTTCCGTGTTAAAGCGTTGAATTTTAAAAACTCATATTGTATAATGATGATTAGGATAGAAACTAGTAAGCTGTTATTATCAAAAGTAAAATTCATAATAAAAACTGATGCGAAAGGACGATTTATATGAAAGTTTACAGCAGAATTATTTCATTTATCCTGATGCTTTCTATTGTATTCAGTGTGCTCTTGATTACTCCTTTATCTGTGTCTGCATCGGGTATTAAACCCCAGTCAACTATACAGTTAACGGGTACCTGTTACTATGACGATGCATTTGATATTCTTAACAAAGTCAACGAGTTGAGAGTCTTTATGGGGCTTCATCCACTAAGAATGGAACCACAACTGATGGAAGATGCGATGCAACGTGCTGCAGAACTAATGCTGGTTTATTCTCACGACCGACCTGACGGCTCAAGTTGTTTTGATATCAACGAAGACGCTTTTGCAGAAAACATCGCTATCGGCTATGGTAGTACCGAGGCTGTTATGGACGGTTGGCTTAATTCAGAAATTCACTATGCAAATATAATGTCAGATGACTTTAATTGTATCGGTATAGGTGCTGTGGTTCATAACGGCGTACCTTGTTGGGTCCAGCTTTTTGGTACTAAGTCATACAATGAAGACATAGTTATGCCTGAAAATACTACAAGAGATTTTGATATATATATCGGTGACCAGGATTATGAGCTCTTACTTAACATCCCTCAGAGCTATTTTGTGGGTGACAGTATCCAAATACAAGTTATCGGATATACCAAAGATAACACATGTTATTATACTCTGAATGATGACGATTTCACACTTAGTAGCAGTGATACTTCTGTTGCAACTATCGACAACGATAGCGTGGTAACGGTTGGCGCAGGAAACGCAACTATCACAGCAACAAGTGATTATGCGACCATAAGTGCTCAGATAGAAGTGACTGAGTTTTGTGAAGGAAAGAGTCGCCAGTGTGGCGAAGATGTTTTTTGGGAATACAAAGACGGCACTTTGACACTTAGTGGTACAGGCGATATGTATAACTATACTGGAACGTACACTGAAAACTATGAGATTGCTACAGACCTTCCTTACGCTGATGGAAGTAAATATGTGAAAAAAGTTGTAGTAAGCGAGGGTATAACAGGTGTCAGCCAGTATGCATTCTCAGGTTTTAGTAATCTGGAGTCGGTTGAGTTTCCGTCCTCGCTGAAAACGATTGGTCAGGAAGCATTCGCTAATTGCTACAGACTGAAATCTGTCTCCTTACCTGAAGGTATAAAAGAAATACCGTACGGCTGTTTTGATACCTGCTATTCTCTTAAGTCGATCACCCTTCCACAGTCGTTGGAAGGTATAGGATACAATGCGTTTCTATATTGTTCAGGACTTGAATATATTGAAATTCCTGAAAACCTGAGCTACATAAACGGCGGAGCGTTTTTTGGCTGTTTTGGTCTGAAAGAGATTACGATTCCAAAGAATGTAAGAGAAATCGAAAGCGGTACTTTCAATCAGTGTGACTCGCTGAAAAAAGTGACTATCCTGAATCCGAATATCAGATTCGGAACAAATAATATGTTCAGCACGATAGCAGATAAGTTGACGATATACTGCTACAATGGCAGCACCGCAGAAACTCATTGTGAGAATAATTCCATAAAATTTGTATCGCTGGGGGATTCTCCTGATTTTATAGTACAAATAATGGGTGATGTAAATCTGGATGGAGCAGTTAACATTCTTGATGTAACCACACTTCAGCGATTCATCGCACACATCACATTTTTGCAGTATGACGCAATACCTTTGTCAGATACGTACAGAGACGGCCAGATAAACATCTTAGATGCAACTCAAATCCAGCGTTTCCTTGCACATATTATTCCCGAATTATAAAAACTTTAATGTTACAAAAATCAAGACCGACATGAACATTTAGTTCTCGTCGGTCTTTTTGTTTGTTGTATATTAACTTGAAACTACAACTACACCTTTATCAACACAAGGCCATTTGATTCAGGTGTTCAATAATTGAACCGCCTCAGACAAAGGATACGGATAATATTAAGAGTGCTTGTTCATTTACCAAGTTAAAGATTTTTTGGTATAACTTTTGGCGCGTACCAGTATGCAAAACGACTAAAGGCATAATAAGGTTCATCCCTGCTGTTTTTTCCTTTACTTTACATATTCCCTGTGATAGAATTTGAGTAGTATATTAAAGGAGTTGTTTCTATGAGAGCACTCAGAAAAATCGTTTCTGCAATTTTGATATTAACCATTCTGGTTTCTGTATTTACTATGTCTTTGACATCTGCTGTGGGTGCTACAACCGACGGTCTGCCTGATATGGTTGATAACAGCACCAGCAAGTACTTTCCGCCGATTCTGAGTCAAGGCTCTCAGGGCTCTTGTGTTGCATGGTCGCAGGCGTACTATCAGTTCAGTTACGAAATGAACAAAGTTCTCGACCGAGAAAGCACAAAGGAAAACTGCTTTTCGCCGACTTTCACCTACAATATGTCTAACTACGGTGAGGATGTGGGATGTTTTCCGAATAACACCTACGCCAATATGAAGAAAATCGGTGTCGCTCCGCTTTCGCTGATTCCATACACTATGGAAGAGCACCGCAACTGGTATCCGCAGGAGGATATCTGGCTTGAGGCGGCAAAATACAGAGTGGCTGACGTCAGAGTTCTGCCTAGTTTTCGAACAGGAAGCGGAAAACAGGTTACACATCCTGATGACCCTGACATCACTGAGCTGAAAACACACCTGAACAACGGACATATTCTTTCGTTCGGTGCTTACATCAACCGATGGAAACTGACCACAATCAAAGCAAATGCCGCTTGTCCTGAAAACGATAAGTATATCGGCGAAGAGGTTGTAAAATCCACCAGCCCTGACATTGGCAACGGCTATGGTCACAGAATGACAATCGTCGGCTACAACGATAATATATGGGTTGATATCAACAATAACAACACTGTTGACAGCGGTGAGATGGGCGCGTTCAAGGTCGCTAACTCCTGGGGTACATGGTGGAAAAACGATGGTTTCATCTGGTTGGCGTATGACAACATCAATATGGAAACCAGTGTTGCCGGCGGTCTTTCGTACAGAGTAATGTCAGGTCTGATTGACATCTCAAAAATTACTGTTCGTGAGTACAACAGCGACGCTGATATGTACATCAGATATACACTTAACTCAAGCGACAGACAAACTACAGAAGTGACTATCACCGCTGAAAAAGACGGCGAAATCTTCGAAGCGCTTGCGGGTCCGCACCACGAAGCTCCATATTTAAAAAACCACTACTCGTTTGACGGAACAACTAACTCAAACGATGGAACGATGATTTTTATGCTCAGCAACGTTGTGCCTGATATCACAAGTGATACAATAGACGACTACAAATGGAGCATCAAGTTCGAGGACACTAAAGCTGACTCGGTAGTGCTCACGGTTAAAAACGCAGAAATCGTTGACAAAAGCACAAACAGACTTGGAAAACCACAAGAAGCTGTTGGATTCAAGCTTGACGGTACATCAAAAACGCTGACATTTTCGAAGATGGAAACTGTGCACAAGGTGCTGTACTACAAAGGCTTTGACACACCGCACATCACATATACTGATGAAAGTGGCAACAAAGTTACCGCACCACTTGTAAAAGACAGCTCAAAGGAAAACTACACTCATAAATACGTTTTTGAAAACGGCATAGCTAAAAACTCCACAGTTAGTTTTTCTGACGGCAACACACTTACTGATGACAACAACGGCGAGGGCTACAGCCTTGACTATAACGTCAACTACTGCACAACCGAGTCTAATACTGTCACAAAACTTGTCGGCGACACAAACAAAAACGGCTCAATCGAGATTATGGACGCCACATATCTGCAGATGTATCTTGCATATCTTGTGGACAAGGATGCTATAGATTTTGAAACAGCGGACTGTGACGGTAATAAAGATATAAATATCATTGACACAAACTACATCCAGTTGTACCTTGCAAATATCAAAAACTCAGGTCTAGTGTCACAGGAAATCACACACACAACATTCACAACCAACATCACGGAAAAAGATAACAACAACGTTGTAATTCCTACTGAACCTGAAACGCAGGACGAAACCGTAAAACCGACAGAGCCTGTCAGCAACACAGTAACTTTTTCCAACTCTCTTAGTTGGAGCGGTACAATATACTGCTACTACTGGTCGGATTCAAACACAGCAATGACAAGCTGGCCAGGGGTACAAATGACCAAATCGGGTACAAATGATTTGGGACAAGAGCTGTACACTTTCAAGGTGCCGGATGGTGCGACAAAGCTGATTTTCACAAACGGCTCAAACCAGACAGTTGATATATCATACGCGGGTGGCAACACAAAATACTATGCACTCAACACAAAAACAGGTAACGCGTATAACGTCGAAACATGGTAAAATACAGCAATCTTAAAACAGTCCGGATATATACCGGACTGTTTTTTGTATTTATGATATATTTCAGTTCAAATACATATTGAAGTCTATGATAAAGCTGATATAATAGAGATACAGACTTTCGACAATTTTTGTGTGGAGGTGACATGATGGATAACCATAACACTGATAATAACAACAGACAAAACGACTCTGCGTACAATGATAAATACGAAGCGTTTGATATGTCACAGAACAACTACACTGCTGATCCGCGCTCAAACAAACAGCCAATGACGGTCAAGGCGTCAACACTTGTGCTGTCTATCGCACTTACTGTTGCAGTAGTACTGCTGGCAGTTATGGCTGCGTTGTACTTTTTCTCATTCAAAGAAAACGCGACAGATGTGAGCACTCAGATGCAATCAACCGCAGTTTTGACCGAAGCACCTACCGAAAAGCCAACCGAAAAACCGACAGAGGCCCCGACCAAGGCTCCTGAAAAAGAAAAAGAAGACAATAAAAGTTCTCACTCTCGTCTTGTCACTTTGTATCCGCCAACATATATTTACTCAGGACCTAGCTATAACCACGCATGTGTGATGGTTCTTGACGAAAAGGGCGTGTACACTATTGTGGACGAATACTACGATATGAGTACCGGTTTGACTTGGGGTAAACTCAAATCAGGTGTAGGTTGGATAAATATGAACAATCCGACCCAACCCGCTCCATACACTCCACCTGTCACAAACACGTTTAAACCATATATCGTGACTACCTACCCTCCTACATACATTTACGCAGGTCCGGGCTACGGCTATGAGTGTGTTATGACTCTGGACGAGCAGGGCGCTTATACTATTGTAGAAGAATACTATAACTCAAGTACCCAATCAACCTGGGGTAAGCTCAAATCAGGTGTCGGTTGGATAGACCTTGGATAATAACATAACATATAGCAACACCGACCGATGCACGCTCGCATTTGTCGGTGTTTTTGCTTACATTAATCATTGCTAATGTATAAAATAAATGATATAATGTGCTGTGTATATCATAAGAAAGCAGGTATCTGCCATGCTCGACAAAAACTTCACTGTTAAAATCGCAGTTTGCGATGACGAAGATGCACAACGCGACAGGATTATCGAACTTATCAAAAAGGGTTTTGCAAAAACCGACTACATCGAATGCATAGATTGTTTTGAATCGGGCGAGGCTTTTCTTGCTTCACAACGCGATAAGTACGACCTTGTGTTCATGGATATCTATATGCCGGGTATAAACGGAATGGATACTGCTAAAAAGTTGTACAGCGAAAACAAACACACAAAAATCGTTTTTTGTACTACTTCTGCTGATTTTGGTGTTGAATCGTATGACGTTGAAGCTATGCGATATCTTCTCAAGCCGATTGAAGAAGACCGCTTTTCTGCTGTACTTGACTTCTTTTTCAAAAACTTTGCCTCAAAAAAGACCATCACAGTCACCTGTGACAGAATAGACGAAACTATAGCTCTGGACGATATAGTATGGATTGAGTCACAAGGGCACAAATCTGTTATCCACACCACAAGTGGCGATTACACAGTGCGCTCTTCGCTTTCAGAGTTCCACAAGACGCTCGAACCATACGGCTTTATGAAACCCGTACGCTACGCTCTTGTGTCGGTCAACGAGATTGTCGGCACCCCAAACAAAACCATTGTGCTCAGCGACGGC
This sequence comes from Ruminococcus sp., assembly GCA_045533085.1. Classification (GTDB taxonomy): domain Bacteria; phylum Bacillota; class Clostridia; order Oscillospirales; family Acutalibacteraceae; genus Ruminococcoides. The sequence continues at coordinate 11,192 of JAZSHE010000066.1, read as the reverse complement.
ACTGAGTTTGATATCCCAAAGGATAAGCGAGTTTCAGTACGCAACGAGTTTGCCGACATAAAATACAAGAGACTGATTGAAAACATAGGAAGTAACTGATATGTTGTTAGAGTTATTCATTTTTACACTTGGTTTCGTCCCCGGATTATTCCTGAGATTCGCTCCGTTTAAAAAACTAATATCAAGCAAGCAACGGCTTACTCTCACAGCCATTCACTGTTCTCTTTTGTTGGTTAACTGTGTCATACTATGGTTGGTAACCAGATTCGTTGGTATAGGCTCCGGTGTTATGAAGGTGGACATTTTTGCCTTTGGTATGCTCGCATCTTCTATTAACATTCTGGTTCTCAAACAACACACAAAAGAACAGATTTTCACGTGTGGTCTGGTAATGTTGCAGGATTTTATCATACTATCTGCGATAACATTCCATATAACCAGAATTATCAAACACGTTACTATCAACGACTTATTGCTTATGGTCAGCGCCTACTGTCTGATTATACAGCTGATCTTCTACTGGTTTTTTCGTCGACTCATCGTCGGTACTGTACGACCGTTTTTGTCATTGCAAGCTGATGACTACTGGAACGGAATATGGTTTGTTTCTCTCATAATGTTCATATCGTGTTTCTTTGCACTTCCACTCAACGTGCTGGTGAACAGTAAATATACGCTTGCGACCCGACTGCTCCAGTACATAGTGATTGTTGCTGTTTGCAGAACGATGGCTAACTCCAGTCTTTCTATAAAAGAGAAACTTGAACTTGAGAAAGATCTGAGTCTGCAACAAAGACATTATGTTGAACTTGCCAACCGTATAGAAGAAGCCAGAAAAAATCGTCACGACTTCAAGCACCATATCACAGCCGTGCACCAGTACCTTGATATGAAAGACTACGACGGACTCAGGGCATATTGTAACGAACTTCAGCTACACAACAATCTCGATGTAAGCATACCTTACACGGGAAATCCTGCTGTTGATGGAATTGTGTATCACTATGCTACCATCGCAAAAGAAAACGGTATACGCTTTGAGTACCACAAAATCAGCCCTCCTGATATTTCTGATGTTGATTTGTGCACACTACTGGGCAACGCACTGGACAACGCTGTCACAGCATGTATGAACGTTGAAAACGATCCGTTTATTCAGATTATCTCTAACGGAGAAGGTGCAGGTATGCAACTTTTAATACGCAACTCGTATGATGGTATCGTAAAAAAGAAAAACGACAAGTTCCTCTCCCGCAAGCGTGAAGGTGACCACGGAATAGGCATCAGCTCGATGCAGGAAATTTGTCAGAATAATGACATACTAATGAAAATTGCATACACGGATGACACGTTTGATGTGTTGTTTGTATTCTGATATTTCAGGTGCTGTTGCATTAACTGCAACAGCACGTTTTTGTATGTGGGCTTTGTTTTGTTAATTATTTAGTTTACTGCGCAATTTGTAATCCTCGTTAATCTTAGCGCTCCAGCTTCTATTTAGTCTTTTTGATGCACGCACACACGACACCGCATTAGCTACAGAGTCGTAAACAACTTTTGTGCCCTGTTCGTCTGCAAGGTAGTTAACAGCCTTGTCAGCATCTATACCGTAGTTGGCTGCTGTTTCGACCGCATCGATATTTGCACCAATGAAAAGAAACTCCCAGTTGTAGCGTTCTTTCTGACGCTGTATCATACCTTTGACCTCGTCGCTTGTGTACTTGCGACTTGCGTTTTCCATACCATCGGTTGTGATAACAAACATCGTGTGCTGTGGGACATCTTCCGCTCTTGCGTACTTATGGATGTTGCCGATGTGACGTATTGCGTCACCGAGCGCATCAACCAAAGCCGTACATCCGCGTACATAATAGTCAGCGTCAGTCATAGGCTTTATGTCCTCAAGTTTTACTCTATCGTGGAGCACCTCACTAACGTTATCAAAAAGCACTGTGGAAATATAGCACTCGCCATCCTCTTTGCGTTGTTTTTCTATCATAGCGTTGAATCCACCGATTGTGTCGCTTTCAAGTCCACCCATCGAACCGCTACGGTCGATAATAAAAACCAGCTCAGTTATGTTATTTTTTGTCATAAAAATCTCTCCTTTAAAGTTGATTGTCGATAATTTTTTGTTTCAGGATTCACCTTACGACTATATTATAGCTACTGCTGATAAACTTGTGGTCAATCGGCGATTTACCGAAAAATAACACAGCCAACTGTTGAATCAATCACAGTTTTGGTGTATTCTTATAGAAAGTGACAACGTTTTTGTACAACAAGGAAGGTTATACAGATGGATTTTGAACAACTTAAGTTAAGTCTGACGGACAACGAATGGGAGCACACCTACACTTCCCACGATAGAAATATTGCGCGTGCTGTGGTATATGATGATGACGGCTACTTTTACTTTGTGAGAGCGGTGCGTGACGATGACTTTGGCAAAGCTACGCTGATTGAAACCTCAGGCGGTGGAGTTGAAGACAACGAAGATTTGCACACAGCGATACTGCGTGAGCTCAAAGAAGAGCTCGGTGCAGATGCACAGGTAATATGCAAGCTTGGTGTGGTTGATGACTACTACAACCTGATTCATAGACATAATATAAACAACTATTTTCTGTGCAAAGCGACTTCTTTCGGTGACAAAAATCTGACCGAGGACGAGATTGAGAGTTTTCACCTTTCAACGCTCAGGCTCACGTTTAACGACGCTGTCGATGAGTACGAAAGATGTGGTAACACAAAGGTCGGCAGACTCATAAAAAACCGTGAACTGCCGATACTCAGACATGCAAAAGGCATCTTAGACAGAATGAATACCAAAAAATAAAACAAAGCCACAGAGCGGTGAACACACTACTCTGTGGCTTTTCTTATGTATCATATCATCTTAATAACACCGAGTATCAACAGATGTAACGGATAAAAGGCGTAGTAGAAATACTGTAAAAACTTGCTGTGGTATCCTTGTTTTCCGTGATACATCCATATCGGTATCAGCGCAAGCAACGCAAAACTCTGTCTGAGCAGGAAGAATGTGTGACCAAATATCTGTAGCTCGTAAGCAAAGCCACCGAGCAACTCAGCGTTAATGTACCACAAGCACACAAGCTGTCCGACAAAACTCCACCATTTTCTCGCTCTGAAAAAATAGAACACGAGCACAGTCAGAATGCCCGCGTGGTAGTAATCTACCATCGTCAGTATTCCGAGTATGTATCCCAGCACAACCGTGCCACATCCTGTCAGAATCTGTAGAATAAGTTTTCCCTTTGTTCTCGCCTTTTCGTTGAGAAAAACCAAGAAAATCGCAATCAGAAAACTCCACAGAACATTCTGATGAACAGGGTAAAAAACGCTACTGCCCATCGCGAGGTTGAATGGAATTTCCGACAAAAAAGCAAACAGCAGAAGTCTGAGCACGTATTTTTTCAGGTTTTTAGTGTGGAAATACCCCTCCACAATCATAAATGCAAAAATAGGGAAAGTCAGTCTGCCCACACACGTGAGCCAATCGTTACCGGGAACAATAGTTCCCCACAGATGGTCGCACAGCATAAATGCCATCGCCATTATGTGAAGCGACATTGAGGTAGTTTCAAATCTGAACTTTGTTTTCATATATATCCCTTTGATAATTAATTCTACATTCTCATAGCTTTGAATACAGCGTTTCCTGATCGTACCTAAACAAAATCGAGTCTATCTCAAACACATCGTGCACCTCGTTTTCAAGACAGTACATAATGATGACATCGAACAACGAGCTGTTTGACAGCACAAAGCCAACTGTTTTCAGCAAATTCTGGGTTTCATCAAGAGAGAGTTTCAGCGCTACCGCAAACGAAATAACCGTCTTTTTGTTAGGCTTGTAGTGCTTATCATTCATAATTTTATACCACGTCTGTTTGCTGACGTTCGCCTTTTTGTAGCACTCGATGTCACTCATACCCTTTAAATCAATCAGCTTGAGAAGTCTGACGGCAAAGCTTTCGTCGAGCTTGATGTAATCATCAATGCTAAGCGACTTTAGCTTGCACTCAGTGACTTCTTCGTACGGACAGCCCTTACTGGCACACGGCGCCATATCGAGCATCGACCCAAACGCTTTTTCGTATCCTGCCGCTTTGGACAAACGGCGGTATTCACGATTTCTTCTCAGGTGACTTTTGCTCACATAGTTATCGTCGATATAGCTGTCGATTGAGGTAAAAAGTCTTGAACTCAGCTGATACGAGGTTTTGTCAAACACGACAAGGTACACCATCATATCTGAAGTCATCAGAAAATCACTGATGGTTTCTATCGCAATTTTCAGCACCTCGTCTTTTGGATAGCCGTAAGCGCCCGATGAAATCAGCGGAAAGGCTACGCTTTCGCAGTTATTGACGCTCGCCAGATTCAACGCATTTTTGTAACACACACGCAGTTTGTGCTCTTCGTTTTTGTCGCCACCGGACCACACAGGTCCCGCAGTGTGTATAACGTGCTTTGATAAAAGCTTGTACGCTGGAGTGATAACCGCCTGACCCACTTCTATATGTCCGATGGACTTGCAGGCGTTAAGGAGCTGTTCTCCCGCTACGTTGTGGATTCTCAAATCCAGTCCGCCGTCGGGGATGAGCTCCTCGTTTGTCGGGTTGACAATCGCATCACATTCCATTTTTGTTATATCCTGACGTATAATCTGCAGGGGCACAATATCACCTACCCATATAGTGTTAATATGTTTATCGCTTAAAAACCTTTTATACAACAATTATATCACCGCGTATATACTTTATCAACAAGCAACTGTGTGCAAAATGATTGAATTATCCTATTGTGTGTGGTAGTATAAACGCATAACAAAACATCAGATTGTTTGGAGGTATAGTAATGGATAAAAAACTTTTCTTTCAGGCTGTTTTTAAATTTTTGATGGGTGTTGTTCTTGTTTGCGTTTTAGTGTTTTTACCTGCAGGAACACTTTCGTTTTTCAACGGATGGCTGTTCGTGGGACTATTGTTTGTGCCAATGTTTGTGGCAGGACTTGTTATGATGGTGAAAAACCCCGAACTGCTGAAATCCCGCCTTGATGCAAAGGAAAAGCAAGGCGACCAGAGTGTTATCATAAAGCTCAGCGGACTGATGTTCATCCTTGCCTTTGTTGTGGCTGGTCTTGACTTTCGTTTCAGCCTTCTCCCTTTGCCAAAATGGGTGGCGTATGTTGCAAGTGCTGTGTTCCTTTTCGCGTACGTTCTCTATGCTGAGGTGCTAAGAGAAAACACATATCTTTCTCGCACAATCGAGGTACAGGAAAATCAGAAAGTCATTGACACAGGAATGTACTCTATTGTACGACATCCGATGTACAGCGTAACCGTGCTGTTGTTTTTGTCGATGCCGTTTATACTTGGATCGCTGTACTCGTTTTTTGTGATGCTCTTGTACCCTGTTCTGATAGGATTCAGAATCAAAGGCGAAGAAAAGTTCCTTGAACAAAACCTTGACGGCTACAAAGAATACAAAGAAAAAGTCAGATACCGCCTGATTCCTTTTGTGTGGTAATGGGTTTATAAAGAAAGTTTGTGTGTGCGTTTAGCGTGCGACTTTTGTCTTTCTTTGATTGACAAATATTACCCCGAACTTTATAATTAAACTGATAAACGTGCCCCAAATTTTGAAAGTGGACACGATAAAAATCAAGCGCTGTAAGGAGTAAAATTATGAAAAAGATTTTAGCATTGTTGCTTGTTGTGATTATGGTTTTTTCAATCACAGCGTGTGGTAACACAACTAAAACCGAAGTTAAAAAGAACGAGTACGTTATGTCACAGGACCCTGCGGATGGTTCGGTTATAGAAGGTGTTATGACAGACATCCAGATAAGCGACCCTATTCTTCAGAAAACACCCGCTTCGTGGCTTGACACCTGTGTGCTGTACGAGGTTAACGTCCGCCAATTCACAGAAGAAGGTACTTTCAAAGCGTTTGAAAAACACCTTGAGCGCTTAAAAGATATGGGTATCAACACACTGTGGTTTATGCCAATCCACCCAATCAGCGAAACAGAACGCAAGGGCACTCTCGGCTCTTACTATGCTGTTGATGACTACATGGCTGTTAACCCTGAGTTCGGCACAATGGAAGACTTCCAGCATCTTGTTGACAAAGCTCACAAAATGGGCTTCAAGGTTATCCTTGACTGGGTTGCCAACCACACAGGCTGGGACCACAAGTGGATTAAAGAGCACGACGACTGGTACGAGCACGATGAAGCCGGCAACATCACTTCTCCTTATGACTGGACTGATATCGCTGAGCTCAACTTCAACAGCTACGAAATGCGTGCTGAGATGATTAAGGCTATGCAGTTCTGGGTTGAAGACGTCGGCGTTGATGGTTTCAGATGCGACCACGCAATCGGTGTTCCTGCATCTTTCTGGAATGCTGCTGTGTACAAGCTCAAGTCTATCAACAGCGAAATTATGATGCTTGCTGAGGTATCAGCTGCACAGAGTCTGACAAAATACGCATTTGACTCCTGCTACAACGACCAGCTTTACGGCCAGTCGCTGATGATTAAGGGTGGCGTTGCTACTTCTACAATAGAGCAGGGTATTCAGATTAACTCAAACTATGTTGAGGGCAGTTTCCCGATGAACTACCTCGACAACCACGATAAAAACTCGTACGAGGACAGCATTGTGGGCCGTTTTGGAGACACATACGAACCACTGCTTGCGCTGTCTTTCATCGCTCCGGGTTATCCGCTCATTTATACATCCAACGAGCAGGCTTATGACCACGAAATCCAGTTCTTCGAAAAAGACGCTGTAAAGTGGGATGAAGAACCAAAGTACGCTGAGTTTATCAAAGAACTCTCTGCTCTGAAAAATGACAACAAAGCACTGTATTCTTCAAACACAGACATAAAGTTCCTTGAAGTGAGCAACACTCACGCTTTTGCTTTCTCCAGAACAAGCGGTGACAACAAGGTCGTGTATGTTTCAAACCTCTACTTTGAGGGAGTGGATGATGTCACAATCGACCTCCCGTTTGAAAATGCAACCTGCGTTATGCATTACGATGGCGAGAAGTTCGATTTTGAGGACAAGGATGTTTCTGCAAAGGACTTCGAAAACAAAACATACAAGCCATACGAGTTCTACGTTTTCGTTGTAAACACCAACGCTTAAAATTCACACACCAACACAAACGCACCCAGAAGATAATTCCGGGTGCGTTTTCTTATACTGTCACTTGTTTTTGATTATTGCACAAAGCTTAAAATAAACTTTTCTGAAAAATAAGGTGCTCATCCACATTTTGCTGTAAAGACGATAGAAAAAGCTGTCGCAGTCAATCCACCTTCCGTGTCTGTACAACCTGTTTGCGACACCGATTATCTGTGACGCAGAAATCTGCTCAGTATACACCTGAGCATCGCCGTTTACGGTGAGCTTGTCACCACAGATTTTTATCACACGGTGAAGTATACAACCGCCATTTTTTCGCTTGAACAGTATGATACAACCTTTTGCAACCGGTCTTTTGGTGACACTCAAAAGCTCGACCTTGTCGCCTTTGGTGTTGAGTGTAGGGCGCATACTGCATCCTGACACACTAAGCACAAACGGCAGACCACTATCAAATGTTTCCTTAACAATCGGCACGAGCTCGTCCACTGTCAACAAAATATCGCTGACATTTTCGTTTGCTTTTTTCATCGTGTCACCACCTTCCAGCTTTTATATAATTATATATGATTGTGCACGATATAGTCAACACGCTCCTTGCTCTAAACCAACAGTTTACAAGGTGAATTTTTACTCTAGCTCATAAAACGTAATTTTATTGAACTGTCAGCGTAATTGTGCTAAGATAGATACAATAAAAAATGAAAGCGTGAACTACAATGGATTTACAGAATTTCAGTCTTTTACATCCGCAAAACTGCGATGCGAAATACGCAACTTTGAACAAAGAAGCTATAAACGATTTGTCAATTGACTATATATGCGAAGCTGTCACAGAAGATTCGTACGAACTAAACAGCATAAAACAGCTTCTTGTAAAAGTCACCAGCAGCGAAGAGGTTATCAGATACAGACTTGATGTGTTCGAGGATTTTCTGAACTTCCCACAGCTCAGGTCCGACCTCACTGCTCTGCTGTTAAAGCTCAAGGATTTGCGCGAGATAGAGCGTTTTCAAAAGGACACAGAATCAAGTTCGATATGGCAGCTTGTCAATCGTTTAAGAGAGCTCGACGGCTACGTTGACTGCATCACGCAGATAAAACAGACGCTCGAATCGTTGCCGATAAACTCCGAGGGTCTGAAAACTCTGCGCTCAAATGTACAGGCTATCTACGCTGACAGCGGTTTCCCGCTACTGAAAGCAGACATCAACGAAACTCTCGAAAAAGCCCGCACTTTAAAGAGCATCACGCTTGGTGTCAACCTTGACAATATGCTCAAGCCTCAGGCTGTCGGTGTTATTTCGCTCAACGATAAACACTTCACTGACAGCGGACTTTTAAAGCGATTTATGGGTTTCATCGACAAAAAAGACGAGCTTCACCACGGCAACGATGTATCAGGATTCACTTCTTTCCACAGTGCAAATCCGTTAACCTCAAGTCTTGGACTTGGTAAGGTTGTAGTAGGTGCTCAAAATGATGTTAACCAGATCGAAAACTCGGGACTAACCGGTGCTGACCCTATGTCTGATGCGCTCAAACGTGTTGTGACAGACATACTCAAACGCACCGTTAACAACATCAAGTCAATGCTCAACAAATACACAAACATCAGCGGATACTCTTTCACAGAGCTTATGCCTGAGATTATCTTTTACATCCGTTTCGCAGAACTTTGTGATAAAATCAAAGAAAAAGGTCTCCCGCTGTGCAAAGCTGAGGTCATCGATGCTGACAACCGTGACTGCTTTATCACTGATATTTATAATCTTAAACTCGGCATAAAGGTTGCAAACGGCGAGGATATATCGGTTATTACAAACGACTTTGTCTTTGATGAAAACAAACGTGTTTATATCCTCACAGGTCCAAACCGTGGCGGTAAAACAACCATCACACAGGCTGTCGGTCTTGCGTTTTTACTGGCTCAGCACGGCATTTATGTTCCTTGTGGCAGTATGAAATTCAGCCCTTGTGACAATATTTTCACTCACTTCCCTGCTGACGAAAACGATACTGTTGACCTTGGCAGACTTGGTGAAGAAAGCAAACGTTTGTCAGAGATTTTCTCGTGCGCTACAAAATACAGTCTGATGCTATTAAACGAAAGTCTGGCTACAACAAATGTTGCAGAGGGTTTATATATCGCAAAAGACGTTGTAAAATCGATGCGATACCTTGGTGTGCGCTCGGTTTTCAACACACACATGCACGAACTTGCACGAAGCGTTGACGAAATCAACAATGCTATCGACGGCGACAGCATTGTTGAAAGTATGGTAACAGGAGTCGAGAACGGCGAGCGATCATTCAAAGTTTTCATCGCTCCACCTCAGGGCGTCAGCTACGCAAAGGATATTGCGATAAAATACGGCGTGACCTTTGAGAGTATTAAAAAAGAAATCGACTCGCGTGCCTGAGTGTGCTTGTAGAAAGCGACACGCCCTGATATAATCAAATTTTATCGGAGGGAAACTTATGTCAAGATATATCAGCGAATTCAGAATGGAGCAAAACAGACAGCAGTTCTTTGACAACGCTTTTCATACACTCACACAGATGGGTTATGAATACGTTGATTTTGAGGGTGAAAAAGTGTTCAAAAAAGGAAACGGATGGGTGTCTGCTCCAACATTTTTTAAGCTGTCATACACAGAATCAACCGTCAGAATTGAAGCGTGGATGAAAACAGCTATACTTCCGTATGTTTACTGTGGTGAAAGCGGTATTGACGGATTCTGGGGCTTTGCGGTAAAAGATGTCCTCAAAGGCAGAGTTCGTCAACTCGAACAGATGATTGTATCAATGGGCGCCACACCACTTGGTATTTTAACAGCACAGAACACACAGCCTTCTGCACCACCAACGGTTGCACCATACCAGCCACAGACTCAAACAGTTGCTCAGGCAAGAAGATTCTGCTCAGAGTGTGGTAGTCCGGTTCAGGAAAACTCTGCGTTTTGCTCTAACTGTGGAGCACCACAGAAATAATATTTGGTTTTTTTAGAAGTGCATCGTGGGATGTGCTTCTTTTTGCGACAAAAACTTCAAATTCGAACATATTTTTCAAACAAATGTTTGCATTTTCTGTCGAAATGTGTTACAATCAACACAGAGGTGATATTATGAAACCACTGAGTAAAAGCCAGCAAAAGGTTTATGACTATATACTATCTTGTAGCGAGGAAGGCAGAGTGCCGTCTGTCCGCGAATTGTGCGAAGCAACGGGATTCAAGTCTACTTCTACCGTACATCTGCACTTAAAGACACTTGAGGACCGAGGTCTGATTGAGCGAGAAAGCGGACTCAACCGTTGTATACGAATCAAAAACGACGAGCCGACATCAAAGGTGCCGTTGCTCGGACGTGTTACTGCAGGTGTGCCTATTCTTGCGGTCGAAGAGATTGAAAGCTACGTTCCTGTTGCCCAGTCGGTGACTCGTGGCAGAGAGATGTTTGCGCTCACAGTTGTTGGTGACAGTATGATAAACGCGGGTATCCTTGATGGCGATATCATTGTTGTACACCGCACACCGACAGCGCTCAACGGTGATATTGTTGTCGCTATGGTCGAGGACGAGTGCTCGGGCGAAGCATCGGCAACCGTCAAGCGCTTTTACAAGGAGAAAGGTCATATCAGGCTTCAGCCAGAGAACGACAACTACGAGCCGATTATCGTAGATAAAGCTGTGCTACTGGGCAAGGTTGTAACGTTAATCAGAAATTTTGAGTAAGTTGACTCGTTTCAAAATTCAAAATTTGCATAAGAAAGCTCCCCTTGGTGTTATCCAAAGGGAGCTGTTTGTTTTTTTGAGGGCTGCGGTGCTCGGCGCTTGATATCACGTCTCGAGCGCTCGGCGCTTACTGGCACGCCTCGTTCACCTACGCTATTCCTCAAAAGGTCCACAGTCTCGCATTGATTTTCTGCGTTGACTTTGTCAACTTCGAAAATGCAGACTCGACTTCGACTTTTGAGGGCTGCGGTGCTCGGCGCTTATC
>JAZSHE010000022.1:0-2242 GCA_045533085.1 Ruminococcus sp. | reverse complement strand
CTGTTGTCTTCCTAAGACCGCTTGGCCTCCGACTTATTCTTGCCCAGTTTGAAGCTGCAGAATTGCTTGTAGCATTTACTCCACGCATTCCGCCACCGTCATTGAGGAAGAGTTCGTTACATACGTCATATGCATAAAGGTTAAGCTTTGGATACTGAGTTTCAATAGCTTCAAAAGTATTTTTGATAAAGCTTTCAATACGCTTATTCATAACTTCTTTGCTTACATATGCGCCATTGTTAGAGAAGTTTTCACGGAAGAACCAGTCAGGAGTCTGGCTGTGCCAGATGAATGTATGACCACGAACACCAATACCGTTCTGTTCACAGAACTTAAGTGTCTGAGCCGCTCTGCTGAGATTTACCTGAGTATCAACATTATTACCTTTGGACTGAGATGCACTCTGATCGATAATTGCGTCAGGCTTAAGTTCGTTTTCAGGAGTAATGCTGTTGAAGTGTTTCTTTATAAAGTCAGCACCTGAATTAAGTTCATTAGGGCTTACAGAAGTACCCATCTTAAAGCATGAAGCAAATTTGCCTTTGAGACTGTCAGCCGTTGATACAGGTGTTCCGGTAGTAGTTGTTGTTGTCGTTGGATTTCCGGTGCTACTACTAAGTTTTACATCATCAACATAGAAGTCAATCATATCGGCAGCTGTATCGCTTTCTGTGTAAGCTGACTGAATGTAGAGTGAGATGTTTTCAGCACCTGAAGGAATTTTGAAATCACCTGAAAGATCTGCCCATTTACCGCTTGAAGTAGTTGCAGAACCTATATTATCATATTTTGTTTCACCATTGAGGTCATACTGAACACCAAATTCAAAACCTGATGATGCATAACTGCTGTTTTTGTATGTAACCTGTGAACTGAATGAATATGATCCACCGGCTTTAAGTTCTGAAGAAGAAGCAGAAACACCGTTCCATGAAGCTGTTCTGCCTGTTACTGCAAGAGATTTGGAACCGCCTGATTTAAGATCGCTTGTGAGAAGGAGCTTAACTCCATCGCCACGTCCTGTCCATGTTGTACCGCTTCCTTCAAATCCGTCCGAGATACCTGTTCCTGAACCGGAAGGAGCTGTACCCTGTATTGATGGTTGCTGTGGTGTTTCAGTTGTTGGTGGTGTGTAACCGGTATCATCCTTTTTTGTTGTGTAAACGTCAAGCTTCTTGATATCAGCTACACCACTGCTCTGCCAGCCTTCTGCGTTGAGAGCAACTTCGTAGAGGTTACCGATACCCCAGCCCTGAGCTGCCCATGCTTTGAAGTGGTCAGAAACTGTGATATGACCTGATGTTCTCTTACTCTGACGAACTGAGAAATACTGTTTGAATGTTGCAGAGCCGCCGTTGATTGTAGGACCTGTGTGATCCATCTGGAAAATCTTATACTGTGCGCCGTCGATTGTTACCATCTTACCAGGAGCATCAGGACACCAGTCTACCCAGTCTTCGATGATGTAGTATTCAACAAGCGGAACATTTCCTGCTGCGCCCTTGTTCTGGAACCAGCCGTATACACAAAGACGTGAGTTACCGTTTGCACTACCTGTCTGACGATAGTCAGCTTCATAATCAAGACCGATATATTCGTAATCTGTAGCTTTCTTCTTTGAACCAAAGTCAAGACCACGACGGGCAAGGAAGTTACCTGCGCTTACATTTGCACTCCATTCAGCCTTGAATGAAGCACCCTGACCGAGAGTCATTGTACCGTTACCGCCTGTCTGGTCGATCCAGATTTCGTAGCTGTAACCATCACTTGTACCTTTGTGCTGGGAAGTACCGTAACCAACGGAAAGCTTATCTCCGGGAGATGCTGCGTCTACAGTTGTTACAAAGTCATAAGCACTATCCAGTAATCCTTCTGCAGGTGACATACCAAGTGCAAGGGAAACTGCGAGGAAACAACTTAAAAGTCTACGTTTTTGTTTCATTCAAATACCTCTTTCTTTAAAATTAAACATAAGTATCGATATACTGATTAAATATGAATCTGTTTTTGCCACCAATAACCCGATGACATTATCGGAATAACCGATAACCAATACATTTGAGCATTTAATCTTTACAAGCTTATTGTACAATAAAAAAAAATATATGTCAAGTTACATACAACGTAAACGCAATATCATATGTTAAATGTGCATTTTCACTAAAATTTGCTTTAAAACTAAAATGCCATCAAAAAGACATTGATAGATCAGAGAAACGTTGGTTATATTGACAGGAAAATA
>JAZSHE010000253.1:0-8881 GCA_045533085.1 Ruminococcus sp. | reverse complement strand
ATTGAGCTTGGTAACAACGCATCTGACGAACTTATTGAAATAGTCGAGCAGTACGCTTAATAGTATATTTTTATTTGCATAAAAAGTCAACTGTATATCCTCTTTCACATTATGTGAAAGAGGATTTTTTGCTTTAAAAAGAGCCCGACTGTAATAGTCGGGCTCCTCATTTAGAATCAAAACGAATTATTCACCGTAGATGTATGTACCACATTCGCAGTTATTAACATTCTTAAGTGGGTAGAAGCCTTCGTTTGGTGTACCAGTGAGCTGTAATGTTGCTGTCTGCTTGCCAGAGTTGTTGTTGAAGATAGCATTGTTGTAAGAGTTGATAGGAAGATCAATCTTATATACCTTCTGTCCCTGAGCATTAGTCTCAACATATTCCATCTCAAGACCTGGCCACTGTGTGCCGCCGCCACCTGTCTGCCAAACGTGAACATAAACCTTTGTCCAATTGTTTACGTTAGTAAAGTAAACAGCTGTAGTTTCAGGCTCTACAAGGTAGTATGTGTTACTCTCTTTGCCAGCGTTATTGTTGAACTTGTACTGTGTGTAAGCGTTATCAACAGGAATATTGAATGTGTAATTACCAGAAGTACCGTTCATTTTAATACCAGGCCAGTTGGTAGTAACAGGGTCAGATGTATCTGTGTTCCACAGATGAATATAACCTGCTGACCACTTTTCGTTGCAAGTGATAGTCATAGACTCAAGAGTGTATGGTGTTTCAGTAACATCAAATACGATTGTTTCAATAGTATCAGGAGTTTTGCTCTCTGTTACTTCGCTGTAAACTCCAACAAACTTAATCTTTGTAAGTGAAGCATCGATATCAAGAGTATACTTATCGCCACTCTTTGTCATCTTCTGACCAGGCCACTCGCCATTAGTTGAACCTGCACCGTCAAATGCAAAAACGTAAATCTCGCCGCCTTCAAAAGCGTCAGTATCGTTGAGAGTGATAGTTTTTGTATCAACTGGAACAGTTGGGTCCTCACCACCGCCATTTACGATAGGCTCGCCAATACCTTCATCTGTTGCAAGTCTTGCAATATAGAGCTGAATAGAAGTAGCATCAATGATTGAAACATCACCATCTATGTTTGCATCTGCACAAAGGAGAGCATCAGCTGTCAGAGTTGTAAGTCTTGCGATATAAAGCTGAATTTCTGTTGCATCGATGATAGAAACATCACCGTCAAGATTAGCGTCACCTAAAATAAGTGTACCAGGTGTGAATGTTGGTACCTCTGTAGGGATTTCTGATGGCTTTTCAGCAGGGTAAGAAACATCAGCAGCCTTCAAAGTTGCTACTGGATACTCACCGAAATCTTTGATAACGAGCTTCTCGAAAATCATTGAACCAGTGAGCTTGTATCCACCTGACTCACGGTTAGCTGCTGTATTTGCAGTACCGTAGTTGATAACTGTTGGAGGCATTGTACGACCACAGTAACCGCCACAAACTGTAGAGCTGTGACCGATATGGCCTGATACAAGACCTTCTGAGAACTTGATGTAGCCTGTGTTTGCAGGTACGTCATAGTAGTAGAGGTTTGGATTTTCTGAATCCTGAGTCATAGCATAACCAGGGAACTTAACAAGCTCAGATGATCTGTTTTCTGTAGCCTTGCAGTAAACGTGAACCTTTGGCCACTGTGTAACAGTGTTATCAAAGTATACACGCTTTGTTTCAGAAGCATCCTTCTTGTAAACCTTGTATGTGTTAGTTGTTGTCTGAGTACCGTTTGTTGCTGAAACAGTAATCTCGATACCATCACCATAGTTGATAGAATCGTTGAGAACAACGTACTTCTCGCCTGTGAATGACTGCTCAGGGAGATTTGAAACCTTTACAGTACCGCTTACAGCATTCTCAAGAGATACTGTGATGTTAGCAGTTTTTGTTGTATAACCATTTAAAGTATCAGCGCCAAGCTTCATACCATTGAGCTCAACAACTGCTTTTGGAGCGATTTTCTTTGCGTTGTAAACAACAGCAACACCACTCTCGCCTACTGTACCTGTGATAGTACCATTAGCTACAGTAAATGTATTACCAGTAACCTGATCGATATATGTACCATTTGCCATTGAACAGCTCTGTGATACCTGAGCTGTGCCTGTAGCAAGGTTAGCAATAACCATACCTGTTGTACCACGCTGTACAAAGAAAAGGCTACCATTGTTGTATGTTGTTTCGCTCTGACCAACAAATTCGTTCTTGAACTGGTTGACAGCAACAACAGTTTTGTTCTTCCATGTATCAGCAGCACCAGGAGCACCGATAAGCTCATCGTACTTGATAGATGTAAGGTTAGGGTTAACATCGAGTTCAGCACAGTTTGTACGAACAAGATAAAGAGCAGGAGCATCTTTACGAGCACCAACTACAGCCCAACCAACAATCTGCTGTGCAATCGAAAGCTTGTTTGATGAACCTGAATCAGCAGGGTCTGTTGTAAATGTATCGTGTGATTCGAGCCAAAGAACGTTATCCTTATCCTCTGAACCTGTGTAACCATAGTTAGCAAGTGATGCTGTTTTCTTTGTTTTAAGAGCGTTTCTTACAGTACCGCCGTAAGCAAAATCTGTTACGTCAATGTACTTTGTGTAAGCTGTGATTGGAACCAAGTTGTTAAGACCCAATACTTCGCCATAAATAAATGCTTTTGGGTTCTTCTCGAGAATAGCATTTGAAATTGTTGGCCAGAAGTCAGAAGCAACTGCTCCATCCTCAGGAGTTTCGATGTGCTTAGCAGCGTCGAAACGGAAACCATCAACACCACAATCAGCAAGAGTATTGAGGTAGTTAATGAGATAGTTCTGATAATCCTTGTTGCTTGTATCAAGGTCAGGCAACTGTGAGTTAAGGTCAGTCTGTGTATGACCGTGACGATTTGCATCGTTGTAAGGTGTGAGCTTTGTACCTGATGGATTTCTCAGGAAGCTCTTCAAAGTTGGGTTGATGTTTGAAGCCTCGGTTTTGTTAGTGCTGTTCTGAACGTGGTTAGCAACAACGTCAACGATAACCTTGATGCCGTAACCCTCGAGAGTTGCACACATTTCTTTGAGATCAGATTCGTTACCAAGCTCGTTGCCGATAGCAAGATCAGTTGGCTGGTAGAAACACCACCAGTCATTTGCATACGCACCATCGTTTGTTGTGTCCTTAGTACACTGGATCGGAGAAACCTGAACAGCTGTATAACCAGCCTCAGCGATTTCCTGAGCATACTGTGTAACTTCTTTCAGCTTCCAGTTGAAAGCGTGAAGAATGTTACCATCATGAACATCAGCAGGAAGATTGTAACCTGTAACATTATCAACTGTAGCAGCTGATGCTGTTGTGGCAGGAACAATAACCAAAGATGCCATCATCAGTACACAGATGATAAGACTTAAAATTCTTTTAGTAAACATTGTTTTCCTCCTAAAAAATTTATTAACCATCCAAGTCATCAGAATCCTGAGACTCAGCAATGTTACCTTGTTCTAAAATTTCTGTATCAAGTGCTTCAAGCTGCTCGGATAATTCATTAATTTTCTGAACAGAACGTTTGTCTTTCAGACGTCTTGTAACACCATCATCAACAAGAGTGTAAAAAACAGCGAAAACCGGAACACCTAAAAGCATACCAGGAAGACCAAACAATCCCCCGCCGATAATAACGGAGAATAGAATCCAGAAACCAGAAATACCAACCGATTCTCCGAGAATCTTTGGTCCTAGAATGTTGCCGTCAAACTGTTGTAGTATGATTACAAAGACTACAAACCAGAAGCACTGTAACGGATCGATGAGTAAAAGCAGGAACGCACATGGTATAGCACCAATAAACGGACCAAAAAACGGAATTACGTTTGTTACACCGACAATTACAGAAATCAAAAGCGAATAATCAAATTTGAATATCGACATACCGATAAAGCAAATTATACCAATAATGATTGAATCAATTATCTTGCCAATAATGAAACGACCACATTTTTTGTTGCATAAATCTGTTATCTGCAAAACTTTTTTGCTGGATTTCAAAGGTAAAAACGCAACAACGATTGCTTTCACCTGTCGACAAAGCTTGTCCTTTGATGAGAGCATATATATTGATACAACAATACCGATAATCCAGTTGTAGAGTCCTGTTGTGAACACTTCGGCAAAGTTGAACGCTGCCGGGAAAGCGTCTGAAATGAAGTTTTTGAGAACTTCCTGAGCATCTTTACCAGTTAGCAGATTAACAACTTCGTTATAAGTTTCAGCATCATACAAGTCATAACCGAAATTGTCTTTTACCATAACAACAAAATCATTTGCTGATTTTTGTAGCGACTGTGCGTAAATCGGTATATCTTCAATAAGCTTCGATATACTCTTTGACAATTCAGGGATAAGTATGCCAACCAAAGAAGCGACTATACCAAAACATAAAATGTATGAAATAATAAGAGATAACGGTTTTTTAAACTTTTTCATTCGTTCACGTTTAGAGCCAAGTTTAGCAAAGCATCTGTCGTGAAAGAAATTGTAAGGAAAGCTCAGTATATAAGCAAGAATAAAACCGTAGATAAACGGCATAAAAACTCCGAAGATGTCTTTGACAACAACAGAGACCTGCTTGATATTGATAAGCAGAAAGGCTACAACAAGAGTGTAAGTGATGAGCCAGAATATCTTAAGATACTTAAATTTTTTCATATCTCACTCTCCTTTACATAAATAGCGACATCTGTGAGCTTTCAGGTACATCATCAAGACAGCCACAGTCACGCAGAATTTCGATTACCGATTTGTTGACCTTAGTCTTCTGGATCATATCCTCAACAGATACGTAAGTGGTTGTTTTTCCAACTTCAGCAAGACTTTCGGCAGCGGCATCACCAATACCGGACAACGAACAGAATGGAAGTCTGATTTTTCCGTCCTCGATAAGGAAACGCTTGGAATCGGATTTATAGATGTCAACAGGAAGAACTTCGATACCTCGACAGAGCATCTCATTCATAATCTGAAGATTAGGAACTTCCTGTTTTTCTTTTGCAGAAGCATCAAAGCCTTTTTGGTTTATATTACGGATTTTATCTTTGACAGCCTGCTTGCCCTTGATGAGCGTAGCACCATCGAAGTTATCGTTACGCACTGTAAAGTATGCAGCATAGTATTCTACAGGTTTGTGAACCTTGTACCAACCAAGTCGCAAAGCCGCAATCATATACGCAGCAGCATGGGCTTTAGGGAACATATACTTGATTTTCATACAAGAATCAATATACCACTGAGGCACATCGTGATCCTTCATGGCGTTGATATGTTCATCGGTCAGGAGCTTTGTAGCTTTACCTTTACGGACGATCTCCATAATTTTAAATGCCATACCAGGTTCAAGACCCTTGTGCATCAGATATGTCATAATAGAGTCACGCGTACCGATAACTTCGGAAATGGTACATGTGCCCTCTTTAATGAGATCGGCAGCGTTACCAATCCAAACGTCCGTACCATGCGAAAGACCTGAAATCTGAAGAAGGTCAGTGAATGTTTTTGGCTGGGCATCAACAAGCATCTGACGCACAAATGGTGTACCAAGCTCAGGCATCGAAAACGTACCTGTCTGAGCATCGATATCCTCAGGAGTGACACCGAGCGCTTCGGTAGAAGTGAACAGTGACATTACATCGGGATCACTCATCGAAACCTGCATAACAGGGATACCCGTAAATTCTTCAAGATAATGATAAATCGTCGGTACATCGTGTCCGAGCTCATCGAGTTTACAGATAGTATCGTGGATAGAATGGAAGTCGAAGTGAGTAGTAATGTTGTCTGAGTTAACATCATTTGCAGGGTGCTGAACCGGACAGAAATCATAGACTTCCTTACCACGTGGTACAACAACCATTCCTCCAGGATGCTGACCTGTAGTACGTTTCGCACCTGTACTGCCGGATGCAAGGCGGGCAATTTCAGCTTTATTTAGCGTTAATCCGCGCTCCTCAGCGTACTTCTTCACAAAACCGATAGCAGTTTTATCCGCTACTGTTGAAATAGTACCTGCTTTAAAGACGTTATCTTTGCCAAACAGTTCTTCTGTATATCTATGTACACGGGACTGGACTTCACCACTGAAGTTAAGGTCGATATCAGGCACCTTGTCGCCTTTGAATCCAAGGAAGGTTTCAAACGGGATTTCGTGTCCGTCACGGTCATATTCAGCACCGCACACAGGACATTTCTTCGGTGGTAGGTCAAAACCCGAGCCATAGCTTCCATCTGTAATAAACTCAGAGTTTTTACACTCAGGACAAATATAATGTGGACAAAGTGGGTTAACCTCCGAAATACCCGACATTGTTGCAACGAACGAAGAACCAACACTTCCTCGTGAGCCAACAAGGTATCCGTACTCTTCGCTTTTAGCAACAAGTTTCTGAGCTGTCATATAAAGCACAGAGAAGCCGTATGTAGTAATTGAGTTAAGCTCTTTGTCAAGACGAGCTTTTACTATTTCAGGAAGCGGGTCGCCGTACTTCTTTTTAGCTCTCTCCCATGTGATTGAAACAAGTTGTTCCTCAGCACCATCAATAAATGGCGGGAAGTTTCCTTTAGGAATAGGTCTGACCCAATCGCACGAGTCAGCGATTCTGTTTGGATTTTCTACTACAACTTCATAGGCTATTTCTTCTCCAAGATAAGAGAACTCTTCAAGCATCTCAGCGGTTGTTCTGAAATACAGTGGAGCCTGATTATCAGCATCAGAAAATCCCTGTGCCGCCATAAGAACCTTACGATAATCGCTGTCGTGAGGATTCATAAAATGAACGTCTCCGGTAGCAACAACAGGCAGACCGAGCTCGTCACCAAGCTTGATAATTGTTCGGTTGACCTTGTGGAGTTCTTCTACACTTTGGAAAGTGCCATTACGAAGCATAAAATCATTGTTTCCGTCAGGCTGAATCTCGAGGTAGTCGTAAAAACTTGCGATACCTTTCAGTTCGCCCCACGGTTTGCCTGCCATAATTGCACGATATAGCTCACCAGCTTCACACGCAGAACCGATAATAAGTCCTTCTCTGTATTTCACGAGCTCTGACTTAGGTATTCGTGGTCTGCGGTAAAAGTAATTCAGATGAGATTTAGATATTAATCTATAGAGGTTCTTAAGTCCTTCATTATTCTTTACGAGAATAATCTGATGATATGTAGGGAGCTTTTTGAAATCTCCGCCAGCAATCTGTGTATTGATATCCTTTGTATCAAGGATATTATAATCGTCTTTAAGTCTCTTAGTAAGACTGATGAATATTTTTGATAAAATCTGAGCATCATCAACTGCACGATGGTGGTTGAACGAACCAAGACGCAAGTATGATGCTACTGTATCGAGTTTACAATTCTTGATATCAGGCAGAATAGCTCTGCAAATAGCTACTGTATCAAGTGAAGTGTAGTTATACTCGACACCCATATTATTACAAGCAACTTTGATAAATGATGTATCAAAAGGTGCGTTGTGTGCTACAAGAATATTGTCACCGCAGAAATCAAGAAAAGCTCTGACAGCATCACTCTGTGATGGTGCATCCTTTACCATGGCATCTGTAATCCCTGTCAGCTCAACAATCTTCTGAGGGATAGGTTTTTCAGGGTTAACAAATGTTGAGAAAGTATCAACAACTTCGCCGTTTTTAATTTTTACGGCACCAATTTCAGTGATTTTCTCTGTTTTTGCTGATAGACCAGTGGTTTCTATATCAAAACAGATGAAGGTGTCATCGAGAGATACATTTTTGTCGCCTTCTACAGATTCAACAAGGTCATCCATAAAGTATGCCTCAACACCATAGATAACCTTAATCTTGTTTTCATCACGATTTATAGCCTCTGCCGCGTTCATAGCATCCGGGAAAGCCTGAGCAACACCGTGGTCGGTGATAGCAATAGCAGGATGTCCGAACTCAGCAGCTCGTTTCACAAGAGTACCAGCATCTGTAACAGCGTCCATCTGTGACATATTAGTGTGCAAATGAAGCTCGACACGTTTTTTAGGAGCATTATCTACTACCTTAACCTTGTCAACAGTAGAAATAGAACGTGCGTTAAGAACTATTTCTCCTGCATATTTGTCGAATTCGACATCACCACTACAGATGATAGCAGAACCTTTCTTCAGGCTCTCGAGAACTCTGCACTCATTTTTATTATTAAAAATTTTAACGGTGATTGAACCTGTGTAATCAGTCACGTCAAAAGTAATGATATTTTTGTCACCAGATTTGGTTTCTTTCCACTCTAGAGCGAAAATATCGCCCCATATTGTGCATCTTCCAGTGTCGTATGCGATTTTTTCGATAGGTATCAGTTTACCCTTAGTCACTCTGCCGTATAAAGGTTTTACTGACTCAGGGATTATCTGTGGTAATGCATACTCACCAAAACGTTTTTCGATAACTTTAGGAGTTGATGAAGACGTGTCTTCTGTCTTTGATTCAAACTCGTAAAGCTGAGAAAGTTCTTCGAGCTTTTCACGGTTAATCTTTTTCTGTACATTATTAATCTGTTCGATATATTCGTCAGAATCTCCGTCGATTTCTGTCAAACCGCTGAACTCCACTTCAAAAGAAAGCGAAAACATCTTGAGCAGTGCTTTGCGTAGCAAAGAAGAAAAATCTTTTGAAATAAGCAAAGATAAACCACCATGTGCAAGTTTCACTGTAAGTTTGTTATCTTTTCTGAAAAGCTGTGCATCGTTTAGTGACCCGTTAAGACTCGGGGTTTCGACTTTCAAAAACTCCACGATTTCTTGGAAATATGAAACATCAAACAAAGATGAATCATAAACAGGATGAAGTGTAGCTGATGCAAACTGCATAGTTGAGC
>JAZSHE010000221.1:0-8207 GCA_045533085.1 Ruminococcus sp. | reverse complement strand
TCAACAAACTTAACTCTGATATTGCGCATGAGGAGAAAAAGCAAAATCGCAAAAAAGAACTCGACCGTATGATTCCTGAGTATGAGGAAAAACTCGAAAAACTCAAAGGCGAAATTGCTCATCTTGATTCTCTCATCATTTCAAACAACGAAAAGATAAAGTCAATCGAAGCACAGCTCAAAAACATAGAGAGTAAACTCCGTTTTGAAAACAAAACTGAAGCTGAATCCAAACTCCAATCACTCAAATCACAACGCGATGCGATTGCTATGTTCATCGAAACGTGCACAAAAAAGTACAACGCTATCAAAGATGACATCACTGTTTTAAACGCAACAATCGCACAGCTCGAAACACAGGTACAGGCTGACTTTGAATTTGATACTGAAGAAGAAAAGAAAAAGAAGCTCGATATCATATCTGTAAAGTCACAGAAAACAGAGCTTGTCCAGAGTATTTCTACACGGATTTCAACCAACAAAACCGCTCTTTTAAACATCAACAATGTGTCAAAAACACTTTGTACGCTTGAAGAAAGATACAAATGGCTCAAAGCGCTCGCTGACACCGCAAATGGTAAAATCCAGTCAAAAGAAAAGATTATGCTCGAAACATACATCCAGATGAACTATTTCGACCGCATCATCAACCGCGCAAATACAAGATTGCTGATGATGACAAACGGACAGTATGAGCTGACCCGCAAAAAACACAACGATAATTTCCGTTCACAGGGCGGTCTTGAGCTCGATGTAAAGGACTACTACAACGGCACAGTGAGAAGTGTCAAAACCTTGTCCGGTGGCGAATCGTTCAAAGCATCTTTGTGTCTTGCGCTTGGTCTTTCTGATGAAATACAGTCAAGTGCAGGCGGTATAAAGCTCGACACAATGTTTGTTGACGAGGGCTTCGGCTCACTCGATGAAGAATCGCTCAATCAGGCGATGAAAGCGCTGTCAGACCTGACTCAGGGCAACCGACTTGTCGGTATCATCTCCCACGTTTCAGAGCTGAAACAACGCATCGACAAACAAATCATCGTCACCAAAGAAAAGACCGGTGGCTCAAAAGTTCAGATGCAGATTTAACAAAATAACGGCAAGGAGAAACTTCTCTCCTTGCCGTTGTTTTTTAGCACAAGCGGATGCAACAACACAGCGTCCGCTTTTGTCTTGATACTTTTATCTATGGATGTACAATCTCGTCATCTCAGGCTCGCCATCACCCTGAGCCATACAGAAAAACTCCCAGCCGTACCTCTCGTAAAATCCAGTGTGGTCAGTTACAAGATATACCGGTGAAATTCCCTTTGATTTCAGGTCATCCACTACCATATCGAGCAGCACTCCTGCGATCCCCTGTTTGCGATGGCTTTCTTCTGTGTAAACAGCACAGACGTTTGGTGACAGGTCTTTACGGTCATGAAAGTCGTTTTCGATAACACCCATACCACCGACTATATCATCACCGTCAAGGCACAGATACCAACCAAGCTCTGTCTCGCCGCTCAGATATGCCTGCATACACTCAAGGTATGCTTCTTCAGGCACACCCCATTTGTTGTTGAACCAGCTTGCCGCTGTATTCATCAGCTCTGGTCTTTCTCTTAGTGTAATATACTTAAAGTCTTTCATTTTTTTGTCCTCTCTTTATTTATGTTTTTATTTTAGAGTTTCGTAATCAGCGTATGAATACTCACCGCTGATTGTATCAAGCGCACCCTCAACGAGTTCCTTTACCATAAGGCACTCTGGTGCCGGAAGTCCTACACACTCAGCCGCAACGATACCAAAATCAGCAGATGTTACAAAACCTCTGTTGCGGTAGTTCAACGGATTTCCCTCAACAATTACTGCTTTAAAGCCCATTTCCTTTGCTTTTTCAAAGCCGTATTCGATTATCTCCTTAGAAATATGCTGGCGCTGCAATTCGGTTTTTACCGCTACAGGGTTAAGAACCAGAAGCTCTTCCTCATATTTACCTTCAAGGTGAGTTTTCGAAAAACCAGCGTAACCGATTACTTCGTCGTTATCGTCAACCATAACAAGCTCAAGTTCAGGAATATAAAATCTTTTTGCTCTGATTTCTTCTATAAGACTTACTACAACCTGAGCATCCTCAGCTGTTTCAGAATTTGTGAATGTTCTTCTGACCATATCGAGTGATGGTTGCAAATATTTATTTTCCATCGATTTAATAATTTTGTTCATTGTTATAATCCTCCCTTCCTTCTCTTCTTGTCGCCCATTCTGAGGGCTTTTTCCCACTGTTGTTTTTGTTTTTTATAATCGTAACCATCGTCGCTGAACTTCGCTTCAGCTTTAAGTTTTTTGTAACTCTCAAAACGAGCGACATCAAGCTCGCCGTTTTCGATAGCTTTACGCACAGCACAACCTGGTTCGTTTTCGTGCCTGCAATCACGGAATTTACACATCCCGATGTACTTTTCCACATCAGCAAAAGCGTCTGTCAGACCATCGGTGATATCCCACACACCAAACTCGCGCATACCCGGAGTGTCGATAATCATAGCAGAGTTTGAAAGCATAATGAGTTCTCTGTGAGTTGTGGTGTGTCTGCCCTTGGAGTCATCTTCACGGATGCCGTTGACATCCATAATTTCTTCACCCACGAGAGTGTTGACAAGACTCGACTTACCAACACCGGATGAGCCAAGAAATACAAGAGTTTTTCCTTTTTGCATATATTTCGCCAGCTTATCAAGACCGTAGCCTGTTTTTGCGCTTACGATGTGAGTTTCCACACCATCTGCGACATGGCTTGTTTTCAGGATATACGGCAGATAATCATCTGTCAGATCAGCCTTCGTGAGTACTATAACAGGTTCTGCCTTTGACTGACGAGCGGCTGTCAGATATCTCTCGAGTCTCTTTGGGTTAAAGTCATTATTCAATGATTGCATAATAAACACATAATCGAAATTCGCCGCAATAGCCTGCTCTCCTCTGCCTTTATCAGGGTCACGTCGCGAGAAATATGTTCTGCGCTCAAGCGTAGCAGTAATTCTGCTGTCGCCATTTTCGACATAGTCAATCATAACAAAATCGCCTACTGTCGGAAAAGCTTCGCCCTCGTAAAAATACTCCTTTGATTTAAGCTGAGCGTATCCCTCACCATAGTCGGATACCACAGCATATCTGCCTTTGTGTACAGCGGTCACACGTGCAGGTGTTCCGCTTTTGTTGTCAGGGTTCATCCCTGCATCAAATCCATAATCGTAAATATTCAACGTTCTTTCCTCCAAAATCAGTTGTGTTAATTCACTTTCAAAAACTAAGCATGCTAACTGAAAATGGGCGCAAAAATGCCGCAGAAACCTCTTGTCCCTGCGGCTGAATAAAAACGCAAAAAAATAACACACCCTTAGTGTGCTACAACATCAGTCATAGTATAAGAAAGGTTTCAAAAACGGCACGACAAACAAAAGGGGCTACAAAAGTCCCGAAATATTCAAAACGTGCCAATATTCAGTTAGCCGAATTTTACCTCGCTAAAAATCATATTGAATCTCCTTTCCCGTTTGCTGTAAAATATTGAGTAGCAAACCTTACGTGTAGAATATAGCACCACAAATCTACTTTGTCAACACCTTTTTTTCAACAGGCGATAAATTACACCATTGTTTTTTCATCCTTTGTAACAGACATCCTATTCATATTATATGTAATAAAATCACCAGAAAATAAAGTAATAATTAAAACTAGTGGAAAATTTATTTTCTGTGATTTATAATATTTAAGGATTATTTAATAATTTAGACTTTATAATGTGACCATCGCAAGAAAAAAACAGAAAAGGAGTCACACAAATGTATTTAAACATTCTTAAACGAGACTTAAAACGCAAGAAAACAATGAATGTAATTCTGCTGATATTTGTTATGCTCTCTGCTATGTTTATGGCAAGCAGTGTAAATAACATTATAGCGGTTACATCAGGACTTGACACTTATTTTGAAAAAGCCGATATGGCTGATTACTATGTCTTAGCCATTGACGGTGACGGTGAGAAAATGCAGACCTCACTTGAAAATTTGGATTCGGTAACCGATTACCGCAGGGAAGAATCGTTATATGTTTCTGGCAAAAATATCGAATTAGACGGAAAAACTCTTAATGACATGAACAAAGCGACTCTTATTATGTCCGTTGATAATGCAAAGCTTAACTACTTTGCTCCCGATAACGAAAAGATAACTGAGGTAGAGCAAGGCAAAGCATACGTTTCAGGCTTGTTTGCAAGTGAAAACAAGCTCGATGTCGGCGATAAGTTCACTCTTGTGATTGGTGACACCAAAAAAGAGTTTGAATATGCAGGCAGAGCCAAGGACGCTTTCTTAGGCTCAGACTTTATGGCTAACCCAAGATTTATCCTTAACAACGAAGACTATGAATATCTTTGCAACGATAAAGAGGCAAGCAGCCGTCAGGGCGGTATTTATTATATAGACACTACCGACATTTCAGAGGTCGAGTCATTGATAGGTGAGCAGAGCGGAGTGTTGTTCAACGCAAACAACAACACTATTAAAACAACCTACATTATGTCAATGATTGTAGCGGCTTTACTTCTTATCGTCAGCGTGTTCCTTATTATCATTTCCTTTGTCGTTCTCAAACACACCATAGGCTTTACCATTGCTGAAGAGTTCCGTGAAATCGGTGTTATGAAAGCTATTGGTATGAAAAACAACAGTATCCGAGCACTCTACCTCATAAAGTATTTTGCAATTGCGGTAGCAGGTTCAGCAGTAGGCTTTGGTGTAAGTATGCCATTTTCCGATATGATGCTTAATTTAGTAAGCTCATCAATGTATATTGACAGTGAAAATTCTGTTCTTGTTTCACTTCTTTGCAGTTTGGCAGTAATCTTTATAACCCTGATTTTCTGCTGGAGCAGTACAAAAAAGATAAACAAACTTTCTCCTATCGATGCCGTAAGAAACGGCCAGACAGGTGAGCGATTCAGAAAGAAAAGCTTTATGCACCTTAGAAAAAGCAAGCTTAATTCCACTGCATTTCTTGCGGCTAACGACATCGTAAGCGCTCCTAAGAAATACTCAATTGTTACATTTGTTTTTACCATTCTTATGCTTCTTGTAATGATTCTTGCCAACACAGCAAACACATTGAACAGCGATAAGCTCCTGTTCTTGTTTGGTTGCACTGAAAGTGACGCTTACCTTTCTCTTACTGACGAGATTATGCAGGCTATGGGTGCAAATGTAGATTCACAGGCTGTACTTAACGAAAATATCAAAGATATTGAGAAAACACTTAAAGATAACGATATGTCTGGCAAGGTGCATATTGAAGGTACATATACTACATCAGTTCTTACAGACGATTCAAAAACAAGTGTAGCGTTTCAGTATTGCCCTGACACAAAGGCAAGCGATTACACATACAGCGAAGGTGTTGCACCCGAAAGTGCAGACGAAGTTGGATTATCATATCTTGTAGCAGAAAAGCTTGGTGTCAGTATTGGCGACACAATCACAATTCTCATTGACGGTGAGGAAAAAGAGTGTATGGTAACAGCACTTTTCCAGTCTATGAATCAGCTTGGCAATGTAGGCAGACTGCACGAAGATTTTGATGTATCAAAGCTGGACTTATTAAATGCTTTTTCGTTCCAGATTGATTTTGATGATGAAATCAGCGAAGCAGAATGTGAAAATAGAATCGAAAAACTCAAAGATATATACAACACTGAACACGTTTGCAACGGTGCGGATTTCGTAAAAGACACAACAGGTGCCGCTGATACAATCAATACAATAAAGAATATGGTGCTTATTATAACACTTCTTATTGTAATCTTAATCGCAGTGCTTATGGAGCGTTCATTTATTTCAAGCGAAAAGGCTGAAATAGCTTTGATGAAAGCTATCGGTTTCTCAAACAAATCCATCATCTGGCATCATACACTCAGATTTGGTATTGTAGCTTTTGTGGCTTCAATCATTGCCGCAATTTTCTGTATGCCTTTAACCAAGCTTGTTATAGACCCTATTTTCGGTGTTATGGGTGCAGTAAGCGGTGTTGGATACGAAATCGTACCTTTTGAAATTTTTGCAGTATATCCTGCTATCATCGTAGTTGTTACAATTATCTCAGCATTCTTCACATCAATTTATACAAATACAATCAAGTCATCTGACGCATCTAATATAGAGTAATTTACAGTAAGGAGAATTATTATGAACACAGTACTTAACGTTAAAGACCTTTGTAAGACATATATCACAAACAAAAGACAGAACAATGTTTTAAAGAACGTAAACCTCAAAGTGGAAGAGGGCGAAATGGTTGCTATTATGGGACCATCAGGCTCAGGTAAGTCAACACTTCTCTACACCGTTTCAGGTATGGACAGAATGACCGCAGGCGAAGTAGAATTCTGTGGTAAGAATATCGAGAAACTTAACGACAACGAGCTTGCACAACTTCGACTTGACGACATGGGCTTTATCTTCCAGCAGATGTATATGCTCAAAAACCTCTCAGTTTTAGACAACATCATTCTCCCTGCTGTTAAATCTACAAAGGCTAAGGAAAGCAGAGCCGAAATCACCGAGCGTGGCTTGAAGCTTATGAAAAAGCTCGGCATCGAAGACATCGCTAACAACGATATCAACGAAGTATCTGGTGGTCAGCTCCAGCGTGCTTGTATCTGCCGTAGTATGATTAACAACCCTGCTGTTATCTTTGCCGATGAACCAACAGGTGCACTCAACCGCGCATCTTCTGATGAGGTTATGGAAGAACTCGCAAAGCTCAACAGTGAAGGCACAACAATTATGCTTGTAACTCACGATGCAAAAGTTGCGGCAAAATGTACAAGAGTTCTCTTCATCGTTGACGGTAATATCAAGGGCGAGTATAATGTTGATGTAACAGCTACGCTTCGAGACAGAGAGCGTGCACTCAACAACTGGCTTATGGAAATGGGCTTTTAATAAAACTATTTCTGAATGGAGTTATAGCATGCTAAACAAATACAGATTTGGATTTGATTTTTGGAGTTTAATATTATTCGCATTGATGATGATACCAACAATTTTGTGGTCGTTCATTCAGGCTCCAAACGATGTTCTAAGAACAGAGTCGGTTACTCCTATAACAGATATAGTCGCATCAATCAGCCAAACTGTAATGATAGCTTCACTATGTCTGCTTATCAATAAAAAGTCTGAAAAATTGAAGCTTTCGCCTATGATTATCGCAACTGCGATATGCCTTACAATGTATTATTCAGGGTGGATATTGTACTATTGCGGTGTTGTAAACCCACTTATTATTTTAGATTTAACCATCCCACCAAGCTTTGCATTTTTGCTTTACTCAGTTGATAGAAAAAATATATTTTCAATTATCGCAGGAACTGTATTTTTGATTTGTCATTTAATTTTTGGCGTGATAAACTTTTTAATATGAAGCATTTTTGAGGTGAACTTATGATAGACATACTCATAGTTGAAGATAACAAAGAACTTTTAACACTTCTGACAGACTTTTTGCGTGCTGATGGTTACACCGTCAGCACAGCTGAAAGCGGAGAAAAAGCCTTGTCCCTGTACGAAAAATACGGGGCAAGGCTTGTCCTGCTTGATATCAACTTACCTGGGATGGACGGCTTTGCTGTGTGCGAAAAAATCCGCAGTAACGGCAACACCCCTATCCTTATGCTTACAGCAAGAGTCAACAAAGAAGATAAATTAAACGGGCTTATCTTAGGCGCTGACGATTACATCGAAAAACCTTACGACATTGACATTCTGCTTGCGAAAATCAAGGGCATTTTCAAGCGTAGATTTGCTGAGGACAAGATAACCGAGGGTGATTTGACCTTAAATCTTGTAACCCAGACTGTCACAAAAGGCGAGAAAGCAGTTGAAGTGACCACAAAAGAGTTTGAGCTTCTTAAAATGCTGATTGAAAATAAGGGTCAGACTATGACCAAAGACAAACTCTTCAATAGTATATGGGGCATCGACAGCGAGTCCGAAACCCAGACACTTACAGTACATATAAAATGGCTCAGAGAAAAAATTGAGGCTGACCCTAAAAATCCTGCCCATATCCTCACTGTCTGGGGAAAAGGCTACCGCTGGGAGGAATAAGATGAAAAGCTTCAATAAAGTTATAGCCCTGACTTTTGTGTTTATTATTCTTATTTTTGCC
>JAZSHE010000215.1:0-18628 GCA_045533085.1 Ruminococcus sp. | reverse complement strand
TGAGATTCTGTGCGTACTCACCGTCAAGCTTTGCTTTGACAGGGATTTCAAGTTCATCTCTGCCATTAATCTGAGCCCATCCTGTAAGCCCGGGTACAACATCGTTTGCCCCGTACTTATCACGCTCTGCAACGAGGTCGTCCTGATTCCACAGAGCCGGACGCGGACCGATGATGCTCATATTGCCAACGAAGATATCCCATATCTGAGGAAGTTCATCAAGACTTGTTTTTCTCAAAATTTTACCGACCTTTGTTATGTATTGTTCGGAATTCTCAAGCAGATGTGTCGGCACATCGTGTGGAGTGCACATTTTCATCGAGCGGAACTTGTGAAGCTTGAAGTATGTCTTGTTGACTCCAACTCTTTTTTGCGTAAAAAAAGCCGGACCCGGGTCGTCAATTTTCACGGCTATAATGATTGCAAGGAAAAGCCACGACAAAAACACCAGAGCCAAAAAAGACAACACCATATCCAACATTCTTTTAATAAATTTAGCGTACATATTTTACCCCTAAAAATCGATATAGGCATAATAACCCACAATCCCATTTTATCTTTATAATTCTACTACAAAACCTATATATTGTCAATTAAATAACATTTTTTATCTATCTTACTAAAAGTGTCGCAAAACAGCTTGTCTATGGGTTTTTTCAGCGTTATTCGTCAAACAACACAAAACGCCCTCGGAATTTTCTCCGAGGGCGTTAGTTTTTTGTCAATTAATGAAAATTCTTATATTAATTTTTATGCAAGTAAACAAAATTTTACTCATCATAACCGTTAGGGTTATTTTTCTGCCAGTTCCATGAGTCACGGCACATCTCATCAAGACCGAACTTTGCACTCCAGTTAAGTTGCTCATTAGCCTTTGTAGGGTCAGCTGTAAGTATTGTAACATCACCAGGGCGTCTGTCCATAATTTCATACTTAATCTCAAGCTCGTTGACTCTTGAGAAAGTCTTTACGATATCTAGCACGCTGTAACCTGTACCAGTACCAAGGTTAAAAATCTCAGCACCTTTGTGACCATTGTTAATGAACTCAAGAGCTTTAAGATGGCCGTTTGCCAGATCAACTACATGGATGTAGTCACGCACACCTGTTCCATCGTGAGTGTCGTAATCATCGCCGAAAACGCCGAGCTTCTCACGCTTACCGACTGCTACCTGAGTGATGTACGGCATAAGGTTGTTCGGGATTCCATTAGGACTTTCACCGATAAGACCGCTCTCGTGAGCACCGATAGGGTTGAAATATCTGAGCAATACA
The DNA here is from genome assembly GCA_045533085.1 of Ruminococcus sp. Lineage (GTDB taxonomy): Bacteria > Bacillota > Clostridia > Oscillospirales > Acutalibacteraceae > Ruminococcoides. The sequence goes on along the minus strand of JAZSHE010000215.1, from coordinate 17,353 downwards.
ACCGAGAGTTCTTTGTCAGCAATCGTTGCATCAGTCAAAATCTGTTCATTAAACAGCTTTGTCCAACCGTAAGGATTGGTACAAGAAGTAGGCATACCCTCTTTGAGTGGCACAGACTCGGGAACTCCGTAAACAGTAGCTGATGAGCTGAATACAATTTTCTTGACATTAAACTCCGCCATAACTTCAAGCAAGGTGAGCGTTGTGTCAAGATTGTTTCTATAGTACATAACAGGCTTTTCGACACTTTCTCCGACAGCTTTATATCCTGCAAAATGAATAACCGCATCAATATCGCATTTCGAGAACAATTTACGCAGTGCCTCTTTGTCTGCTACATCAATCTTATAAACTTCAACAGTTTTTCCGGTAATCTTCTCAACACGTCCGATTACCTTCTCGTTTGCATTGTCAAAATTATCGGCTACAACTACTTCGTAACCATTATTTAAAAGTTCCACACATGTGTGACTACCGATGTATCCGGCGCCACCGGTGAGAAGTACTTTCATAGCTTTTCTCCGTTCTCAGGCATTAATTTTGTGATTAAAAGTAGGCACAATTTCAGCGAGCTTTTCAACAGTGTGGTCACTATCGTTGTTCTCAGCAAAACCGCGCAAAATATCAAGGTCTTTTAAAAGTTTATTCTCATCGATATCTATTTGATTTCCGATAAAAATCTTCTTGTTAGCTGTTGATTTCAGACCTTCCTCATCCATCAGAAGTTCTTCGAAAAGTTTCTCACCCGGCCTGAGTCCTGTAAATCTGATTTCGACATCTTTGTGCGGAACTTTTCCGTACATTCTGATGAGGTTTTCTGCTAAAGTTGTAATCTTTACAGGGTCACCCATATCAAGGACAAAAATCTCACCACCGCTTGCCATGGCACCCGCCTGGAGAACAAGTGACACCGCTTCAGGGATTGTCATAAAGTACCTGATAATATCAGGGTGAGTAACTGTAACAGGCTTACCTGCTTCAATCTGGCGTCTGAACAGCGGGATTACTGAACCGTTAGAACCAAGTACATTACCAAAACGAGTAGTAACAAACTCTGTTTTTGAGCCACTTTGTGATTTGTACTGAACTATCATTTCACAACAACGCTTTGTTGCACCCATAACGTTAGTTGGGTTAACCGCCTTGTCGGTTGAAATCATAACAAACTTTTCGACACCATATTTTTCAGCAACATTAACCATATTCCATGTGCCAAAAACATTGTTCTTTACAGCCTCTTCGGGTGATGTTTCCATCAGCGGAACGTGTTTGTGAGCAGCTGCGTGGAACACAACCTGTGGTCTGTACTCTTTGAAAATTGCATCGATTTTTTCACAATCCCTGACAGATGCGATAAGTGTAACAAGATTAAGTGAATCCTCGTACTCGAGTTTCAGTTCCTGCTGAATATCATACGCGTTATTCTCATAAATATCTACAATAATAACCTGTTTAGGGTTGTATTTTGCTATCTGTCTGACAAGCTCGGAACCGATTGATCCGCCACCGCCCGTAACCATACAGATTTTGTTTTCAATAAACTTCCTGATTTCTGTTTTGTCAAATGTAATCGGATCTCTGCCCAAAAGGTCCTCGATTTTGATATCTTTGACCTGATTTAAAAGCTGAGGCTTGTTATCATCGAACAAAAGCTGGCTTAAGTAAGGAACCATTTTAAGCTTACATTCTGTCTGCGAACAAAGCTCCATAATCTCCTTGCGCTCTTCCTGAGTGCAAGATGGAATCGCAAAAAGAATGAGCTTAATACTAAACTCTCTGCATATACGCGGAATGTCCCTTGTAGTTCCGACGACTTCAATTCCCATCAGCTTTGTATCACGCTTTCTAGGATCATCGTCAACAAGACAAACAGGAAGGATATTACGCGAAGGATTGTTAGGGTCAGCGTGAGCACTCTGGATATCCGTTAAAATCATCTTTGCAGCCTGACCTGCACCTACAATGAGTGTACGCTCGTAGTTTTCACTACGACCATATTCTGTCAGGTTAATAAATGTGGGCTTGAACAGAAATCTGAACAGCACGATACTCCCTGTAGAAACTACAAAGTTAACGCAATAAAACAACGGGTTACCCTGTTTTTCTGCAAGGCTAGCGAAAAATCCGCTCAGCAAAAGACCTGATGCAACACCTACGACACAGTAGATATAGTCCGTTTTGCTGAAGTCACGCCACACCTTTGTGTAAGCTCCGCAGATAAACAACGCAAAGAAGCAGAACATTGTGTTAAGAAACACAATCCACGCAAGTCTGATGTCATTTACTATAAACTTATCAGCAGGCAACTTGAAGATAACACACACCAGCGATACGATAAGACTCGACACCAAAGCTGACAAAGCTACCAGCAGAACATCAACTATCATCAAGAGATTTTTTCTGAAATTAAACCTTTTCATAAGACCCTCCTTGTAGGGCAAAAGTTCACATAATTACTTACAGTAATTATATACTTTTTCTACAACGATGTCAACAAAAACTGATATTTCGACACAACGACGATTATGCCTTTTTCATAAATTCCATCAGTCATAATCAATGTATGTCTTTCATATAATTTACCACAACTTATCGGAGGTTATTTATGAAAGACAACGTAGAAGAACGAGCCGTAGAGCTCGGAGAATACATAGCAAAGAACAACGCAACCGTAAGATTGACAGCAAAAAAGTACAACATCTCAAAAAGCACCGTACACAAGGATGTCAGCGAAAGACTCAAAACTATAAATATGCCACTGTACAAAAAGGTGCGCAAGGTGCTTGACACAAACAAACAGGAGCGTCACATACGCGGTGGTATAGCCACAAAAGAAAAGTATCTGAAACTTACTCAAAAAGACTAAGCGAATACTTTAAAGCAGACGGGAATCATCGCTTTTCGTCTGCTTTTCTTTTGCAGGATAAAAACAAGTTTTTCTTTACTTTATACTATAAACGTAGTATAATCATCGTGGTATGTAATGTAATTTGTGTTTACACAAGGAGATATTGCTATGATGAACATTCCGTTTTCACCACCTGACATCACTCAGGCTGAGATTGATCAGGTAGTAGAAGTATTAAAAACAGGATGGATAACAACAGGTCCTAAAACAAAACTTTTTGAACAGAGAATCGCCAAGATGTGCAACACTCAGAAAGCTGTATGTCTTTCTTCACAGACAGCTTGCGCTGAAATGACCCTACGTATACTCGGCATTGGCGAAGGTGACGAGGTTATAGTACCTGCATACACATACACCGCATCCGCGTCTGTTATCTGCCACGTCGGAGCTACCCCTGTGCTTGTCGACTGTAAAAAGGACAGCTACGAAATGGACTATGAAAAGATAGAAGCAGCCATCACTGAAAAAACAAAGGCTATTATTGCTGTTGATTTAGCGGGAATCGTGTGTGATTACGACAAAATTTACGCTGCAGTTGATAGAAAGCGTTCACTTTTCAGACCATCGGACAACCCTATACAGTACGCTATCGGCAGAGTTATCGTCATGAGTGACGCCGCTCACGCCTTTGGTGCTCAGTGGCACGGCAAAATGTGCGGTGAAATCGCTGACTTCACTAACTTCAGCTTCCACGCTGTAAAAAATATGACTACAGCTGAAGGCGGTGCCGCTACATGGAAAGAGATTCCCGGTATTGATTCTAATGAAATTTATAAAAAATTCATGCTTATGACTCTCCATGGTCAGACAAAAGATGCCTTTGCAAAAAACAAAGGCACATCATGGGAGTACGACGTAGTGGACACTCAGTACAAGTGCAATATGCCTGATATTCTGTCCGCTTTGGGACTCGCTCAGCTTGACCGCTATGAAGCTATGCTTGAGCGCAGACACGAACTTATCGAGCGTTACAACAAAGCATTTGAAGGCCTTCCAATCGAAGTTTTGAATCACTGCGACTACTCACACCGCAGTAGCGGACACCTCTATTTTGTTCGTTTCATCGGCAAAGATAGCGAGTACAGAAACACCTTCTATGATAAAATGAAAGCAAAGGGCATTATGTGTAACGTACACTTCAAACCTCTGCCTATGCTCACTGCGTATAAAATGAAGGGATTTGACATCAAAGATTTCCCTAACTCATACGATCAGCACAAAAACCAGCTCACCCTTCCAATGAACACTGTAATCACCGACGAAGAGGCAGATTACGTTATCAAATGTTTCATTGACACATTACAGGAGATGGGCTGATAACGGCTCGCTCATAGCAGCCTTGAACCACGTTGCACTAAGGCTGTCCACACGGACAGCCTTTAATTTTCAAAAATTCTACACCTTTTGTTATTAATTTATTCATTTTTTGACAGAATTTTGTATTATAATTTATACTGTAATAAGTTTATTACCATAAATTTATGGAGGGATATTATGAACAACGGTAAAATTCTTATCGTCGATGACGATACCAATATATGCGAGTTACTTCGCTTGTACATTGAAAAGGAAGGATATTCCACTGCTATCGCACATGATGGTGTGCAGGCGTTGGACGTGTTCCAGAGAGAACAGCCTAACCTTGTACTGCTTGATATCATGATGCCTAAGCTTGATGGTTGGCAGGTATGTCGAGAAATCAGAAAAACATCCGACTGTCCTATCATTATGATTACTGCCAAGGGAGAAGTTTTCGACAAAATTCTCGGTCTTGAACTCGGAGCTGACGACTATGTTGTTAAACCATTCGAGGCAAAGGAAGTCGTTGCCCGTGTGCGTGCCGTTTTGAGAAGATCAGGCGTATCAAACGAAGAGTCAGTAAAAGAAGTCAACTGGGATAAGCTTTCCATCAACCTGACAAACTATGAGCTTAAAGTAAATGGTGAGCAGATCGATACCCCACCAAAAGAGCTCGAGCTTCTGTATCATCTCGCAAGCAATCCTAACAAAGTTTACACCCGTGATCAATTGCTCGATCAGGTATGGGGCTTTGAATATTACGGCGACAGCCGTACTGTTGACGTTCATGTCAAGAGAATCAGAGAAAAAATCGATGGTATCTCGGATAAATGGGAGCTGAGAACTGTCTGGGGAGTAGGCTATAAATTTGAAGTCAAAGGTTAATAAAACGGCTGGATTGTTCCGCCGTTCGATTTTATTGAAATATCTGGTTGTCAGTATGTCGCTGATTCTGGTATGCCTTATTGCGATGGGTGTGACCATGTCCATCTTTGTCGCAAACTACTGGAAAACCGAAAAAAAGACTCACCTGATCGAAAACGCAAATCAGGTTGTGTCTATGATAAACGCAGCGTCGCATTTTGACAGCGTTAACAGCACAATAAGAGTTGAAAACCCTGAGCTTTTCCGTCTTACCATTTCAACTATTGCGCAAAGTGTTGATGCAGACATTTATCTGGTTAATAATAAAGGAGAGTTTTTGTACTGCTCTCAGCAGGGAGAACACTCGCATCACGATCAGGTAATACCGTCAGATATTCTGGCAAGTACCGCACTGGGCACTTTTTTTGAGTCGGGCAATCTCGGCGGATTTTACGAAGATACACACTACACAGCAGGACTGCCAATCACAGCTTTCAACAAAGGTGAGGAAGAAATTGTCGCTTTCTGCTATGTATCCACAAAATCTTCATTTGTATCGGAACTCATAATGGCTACAATGAGAACATTCCTCGCGGCCGCTATAGTCACCGTACTCGTATCACTTATATTTATCTATATGCTCAGCTACCATCTCGCTCAGCCTCTCAGACAAATGTCAAATGCAGCAAAGAAATTTGCCGTCGGCGATTTTTCAGCAAGAGTAAATGTATCAAGCGAAGACGAGGTAGGCGAGCTTGCGCTCGCATTCAACCAGATGGCTGACTCTCTCACGGCGAGCGAAGGTATGCGACGGAGCTTTATTGCTAACGTCTCACACGAGCTCAAAACACCGATGACAACAATCGCGGGTTTTGTTGATGGTATGCTCGATGGTACTATCCCACCCGAGCGTCACAGCCACTACATGAACATCGTATCGCTCGAAGTCAAACGATTATCACGACTTGTACAGTCGATGCTGTCGCTGTCGCGTATCGACAACGGCGAACTCAAACTCAACTGTCAGGAATTCGAGATGTTCTCGGTTATTGTTAATGTACTGGCAGGATTTGAGAATAAAATCAGCGAAAAGAACATAGAAATCAAAGGTCTTGAGGACTTCGTCACTCTTAAAGTGAATGCCGACCCCGACCTTATGCATCAGGTTATATACAATCTCATCGAAAATGCTGTCAAATTTACAAATGAAAACGGTTACATATCGTTCTCTGCAACAGAAACAAAGTACGATGTATCGGTAGCTATCGAAAACAGCGGTGCGGGCATTCCGCCTGAGGATATCAGATATATATTTGACAGATTTTTTAAAACAGACAAATCAAGAAGTGTTGATAGAAAAGGTATGGGTCTTGGACTTTTTATCACAAAATCTATTATGCGACTTCACGGTGGTTACATTTTTGTTGAGTCAGAACCTGACAAATTCTGTCGTTTCACTTTTAAACTACCGATAATCACCAAGCAGTACGAAAAACCTGCGAACAACAAATACATTGACACAACAGCAAACTCAAACACGGAGGATTAACACATGGACGAATATAACAACAATTTTGACCCTACTGACGAATATATGTCGTTAGAAGATGATAATAACACATCACCTGTAAACAACAGCTTCCAAAATCAACCTCAGTCACCTGTTTACAACAATGAACCGGTACAGCAAAATCCGACAAACGCTGGAGCTGAAACAGAAAAACCTGTACAGACTGAAACTGTCACGGATGATGTTTTCGAAGCTTTTGACAAAGCTCAGGCAACACCACCATCGTATTATCAGCAGCCTGTACAACCACAGCACGTTGAACCACCTGTGTATTATCAGCCGCCTGTGTACTATCAGCCACCACAGCACAGTTACTATCCGGAAAAACCTACAGTGGAATACTGTGCACCAACACAAAGAGCTGAACAGTACCCACAACCACCTCAGTATATGCAGAGAAAACAGGAAACCCCCGCGTATCCTCAATCTCCTCAGTATCAACCACCACAGTACACTCAACCTCAGCCTGTACCCCCACACAATCCAGGTATTTACGGTATGCCACCACAAAGTCAACAGGTGCAACACAGTGCATCTGCACAGACTAACCCATATCAGCAAAACACAGGATACAATCCGTACCCTGCCCCACACTCTGCTGACCAGAGTGTGAAAAAAGAAAAAACTCCTAAAGGCACGAAAGCTCTGATTTTTGCACTTATAGGTTTGCTCGTTGTATTTGCTGTCGGCTTTGTAATTTGTTGTGTATCGCTGGTAACAGACGACAAAGCACCTGATGCCCAGTCTGATAACCCACTTGCTCAGTTTGGTACAGAAGCTGACAATTTCGGCTACGATGAATTTTTCTCAGAAGATTTCGGTAATTTCAACGACGGTGGTTTCAACTTCTTTGAGCAGCACAAAGGGCATGATTTTGACGAAAAAATCACCCTGCAGGCTGACAAAGGTCAAACCCAGCAAGGTGACAGTAAAAACACTTATCCTGCTGATGAAAAAGCAAAGGGCATCAACACCGAAAAGCTCCCAAAAGACAAGGATAACAATAAATACACAACACAGTACGCGTACAGCACTGTGACCGAGTCTGTAGTTTCTATCATGTGCTATGATGGTAAAGTTGCCGAAGAAAATTTTGTCGGTGAAGGCACAGGCACAATTATTTCAGGCGATGGTTACATTGTGACAAACAGCCACGTTATCGGTGACACAAAGAATTACACAATTAATGTTATTCTCAGCAACTCAAAGGAGTACACAGCAAAGGTTGTTGGTTTTGACTCAAGAACTGACCTTGCAGTTCTCAAAATTGATGCCAAAAACCTTTCTTTTGTAAAATTCGGCGATTCTACACTTGTAGAAGTAGGTCAGGATATTGTGGCTATCGGCAATCCTGGCGGAAAAAGCTTCCAGAACTCGCTGACAAAAGGTATCGTGTCAGCCGTTGACAGAGAACTCGACTTAAGCACAAGTGTCAACTACATCCAGCTTGACGCAGCTATCAACCCAGGCAACTCCGGTGGTCCTCTGTGTAATCTCTATGGTCAGGTAATCGGTATCAACACCGCAAAAATCGCTTCAGAAGAGTACGAGGGTATGGGATTTGCAATTCCTAGCAATACAGTAGCAGAAATTGTAAACGATCTCATCCACTACGGCTATGTAAAAGACAGAGTTATGCTCGGTCTTGTGGGACTTCAGGTAACAGATGATATAGTTTACCAATACAACGTACCATACGGAATCCTCATTACAGATATTTCTGAAAATGGTCCGCTCGATAATACAGATATCGAAAAGTACGACATTCTCACCGCAATCAACGGTGTTGAGGTAACAACATTCCAGGAAGTATACAAAGAACTTTCAAAATACAAACCTGACGACAAAGTAACCCTTACGTTGTACAGACTTGAAAATTAAAACACAAAGCAAAAAGGTTGCGTAAGAAACTACGCAACCTTTTTTAATACGCTGAAAATATTGACATAAAAAAACAACCACCCTATTGGGTGGAAGTCTTGTTTGTGTTGGCACCTTCCTATTTTCCCAGGCCGTCACCAGCCAAGTATTTTCGGCACTACAGAGCTTAACTTCCGTGTTCGGGATGGGAACGGGTGGACCCTCTGCGTCATCGACACCAACTATCATTTTGTGTCGCTCTCTCAAGCGACTTCGTTATTATAGCACCTTGTTTCAGAAAAATCAAGTCTTTTTTTAAATTTTTTTAAAAATTTTTTATTTTTTTAAAAAAGCGTAAACTTTTGCGCTTTTATTTGACTATGACGCATAAATTTTGTAGAATAATACATACAAACTTATGGAGGTTATAGAAATGTATAAAAGAATTATCTCTATTTTACTTTGCATACTCATAACAACAGGCTGTACACTCTGCCTTTGTTCCTGTAAAACTCAGGAAAACAACGAGTATCCGGTCACAGTGGGCAACGTTACACTCGAGAGCGAACCAAAAAACATTGTTGTTCTTTCCGATTGCCTAGCTGATATCATATCATATATGGGCTACGATGTCAAAATGGTAGGCAGAAACATTGAGACTGATCAGAAATTCCTCGCTGTAGTTCCTACTGTCGGCACAGCAACTGATCCTGACGTCAACGCAATTGTATCAAACGAAACAGATCTTGTTATCGCTGAGGATACACTTTCTGACAGCGCTAAAACTGCACTTGCAGATGCATCAATCCCTGTGCTTACACTTTCAAAGGCAAAATCTTTTGATGAACTGCTGGCACTTTACACAAACCTTGGTACAGCACTTGGCGGTAATGTAACCGGCAGAAAACAGGGTCAGGACTCATACAACACACTCACAAAAACTCTTTCTGACTTCAAGAGCGCTGTTCCAAACGATGTTGTAAAAACAGCTTGCTACCTTTATCTCAACGAAAATAACGAGCTGTGCACTTTAGTCAGTGGCAGTATTGAATTCGAGCTTTTCTCATACAACGGAGCAATCAACATCTTCTCCTCACAGCAGGACGCTCTCGTTGACACAGCACAACTCAAAATCAGCACACCTTCTTTTATCTTCTATGACGATGAAGCTGTGCTTGATTATCTCAGAAACGATACTGAGCTTTCAACTATGGGGGCTTTGAGCAACGACCACACATATCAGATAAACCTCAAAGACTTCTCCCGTCAGGGCACAACCTACGAGGAAACAGCATACCGTATGCTTGAGTTTATGTTCATCACAAGTGTAGCTACTCCTGATGAGGCTACCCCACAGGAAGTTGAAACCACAGACGCATCACAGACTGCAACCGAACAGGAAACCTCAGTAGGTTTCATTTCAGAAATCGAAGAATAACTAAAACGGGCACTCCTTTCTGGAGTGCCCGTTATTTTTATTCAACTGTAACAGTGATAGTCTGCGATGCAGTTTTTCCAAGAACGTCTGTTACTTTGTACGTCACCTTGTATGTGCCTTTTTTAGATGTGATAACATTACCTATAACCTCTACCCTATCCGATATATCCTGAGAGCAGGAATCAACCGCCGTAACCTTAGAAAGAAAGTCACTGTTTTTCTTTATGGTCACGTCTTTAGCTCCGCTTATCACAGGGAACTTCTCGTTATATGGATTATTTTTGTGAGGATCAGTAGGATCCCAACCGATAGAGGCATCAACTTTAACCGTAGGTGGAGTACCAAGCGGGTCAGCTTTTGCTCCCGCGTCAATAACCTCAACCTCGCTGTACATATCTAGGTTTTCGTATATCCACTTAACGTCAGCGACCATCATGCGAACACAACCCTGCGACGCATTTGTACCAAGCTTGTTGAACTCATCAACTTTCAGAGTATACGACTCAGTCTGTTTGTATGGCACCGAATGGAACAGATAGTGTCCCGAAAATCCCGTAACATACTTGCCGTATACATCGCCGAAAAGTGCGTGCCAGTAGTTTTTGAAATACACTGAGTACTCACCTGTTGGTGTGATATTCTCGTCGGTGAACTCACCGCACGAACACACCATAGCTCTGACAGGCACAACATAATCGCCGTTTTCGTCGTATGTATAAACAGTAACGGTGTTGGTTCTGCGATTAATCTTAGCGCTGTATAAATTTCGCGAACCATCCTTTTTGTTGTTCTCGACGATATCGAGATTCGCAACATAGGCTGTGGTATATTCCGAAGGCTTTTTCTCCTCATACACACCATCAACCGTAATGGTACACGTTCCTGAAAAATCCTTGCTCTGTGCTGTGACAGTAGCCTGTCCTTCCTTCAACGCGTCGATTCTGCCACCGCTGTCAATGGTTACAACCTGAGGATCACTCGAAATAAACTCAACTTTATCCATCTCCTTGTCGCTGACAGGAACGGTCAGAACATGAACTTCACCGACTTTTATTATTAAAGATGTACTTTGTCCGTTTTCGATAACACACGGCTCAGTAGCAACTGCATCAGTAGGAAGATAGCTCGGCTTTTTGTTCTCAAGGAATCTAAAGCACAGCAAACACACCGTTGACACAAGAACCACCGCACATAATGTCATAGCAATAAGCAAAACAGTTTTACCACGATTTGAGTTGTCGCGGTTTTGACAACCAAAATCATATCGCGCGCTGTAAACACTGCCGTAACTGTTGCCGTAGCTGACATTGTAGCGACCGCTTCTTCGCCTGCGTCTTCGTATTACTTTCATTTCTTTCATAATACAATTATATAGTGGGCAGAAGCAATTATCAAGTCATATTTTCTGCGAATTGCAAAAGTAGTACAATATATGTTAGAATATATACATACTTATCACATTTTTATTAAGCAGGTAAATTATGGACTTTAATCTTAACTGTAACATCTCTAAAAAATGCAACTCATGTCAGCTCAACAACCTTACATATAAGGAACAGTTGAAATACAAACAGAACAAGTGTATAAAGTATCTTGGCTCATTTTGTAGGATTGACGAAATCATTAAAATGGACATGCCTTTTTCGTATCGCAACAAAGCTCAGGCTGTATTCAAACGCGAGCGTGATAAAAGCATCAGCTGGGGACTTTACAAATCTACTACCAATACTATTGTAAAGACAAGGGAATGTAAGCTCCACACAAAGCACTCAAACGAAATTTTCAACACCTTGTGTGCACTTTTTAAAAGTTTCAAAATCGCTCCATACGACCCGTTCAAAGGAACTGGTTTTGTAAAAAGTGTTGTCGTGCGCGAAGGCTTTTCATCACAGGAGGTTATGGTCATCATAAACGGCGCAGACCCTATCTTCCCTGCAAAGAAAACTTTCGTATCAGCTCTTTTGAAAAAGCATCCTTACATCACTACTGTAGTCACAACTGTCAACAAAGACCGCAAAAAGCTTTTTATCGGCAAAACTCAGGATGTGCTGTATGGTGACGGATACATCAAAGATACGCTGTGCACAAAGACCTTTATCATATCGCCACAGTCTTTCTACCAGATAAATCCTGTGCAGACCCAAAAGCTGTATCAAAAAGCGATTGAGCTTGCAAACCTTGATGGCAGTCAGATTGTGCTGGACAGCTACTGTGGTGTTGGCACAATCGGTATCTGTGCAAGCGATAAAGCGAAAAAGGTCTACGCGGTTGAATCCGTGAAAGATGCTATAATCGACGCAAAGAAAAACGCAAAGCTCAACAACGTAAGCAACATTGAGTTTGTATGCGCTGATGCAAAAGACTACATCGAACACCTCAAAAACGAAGGTCTTGATATCGACGTAGCCTTTGTTGACCCTCCACGTGCTGGTTGTAGCAAAGAGTTTTTGCAATCTTTGATAGATATGAAGATAAAAACAATTGTATATGTATCATGCAATATAGAAACCCAGAGCCGTGATTTACGCATACTCAAAGCAAATGGCTACAAAATCGACGCTATCACTCCTGTTGATATGTTTCCTCACACCAACCATGTTGAAAGCATAGCACTTTTGAGCAGGAACGATATCAACAAATAACTTATTAATACAATTTATATTATATAGAAAGCGAGGATATTTATGGATATTTACGATTATGATTTATCAAGATTCACTACTGCTCATCAAAGAAGTTTTGAAACTGCTCTCAAAGAAATCAGGAACGGCAAAAAGGTATCTCACTGGATGTGGTATATCTTCCCTCAGATTGATGGTCTGGGCAGAAGTGAAACCGCTATCCATTATGCTATTAAAAACGAAGAAGAGGCTATCGCTTTTCTGTATGACCCGTACCTTTCTAACAACCTCACCGAAATATGTGAGGCACTTCTCGAACTCGAGTGTGATGACGCATACGAAATTTTCGGCGATCCGGATGACAAAAAGCTGCGTTCTTCAATGACACTTTTCGCTCACGTCAGCGAGGATGAAGGCAGTATTTTTCACGAAGTGCTCGAAAAGTTTTACGACGGACAACCAGACTACCGCACCCTCAATATTTTAAAGGGATACTAAAAACTATGGATACTAAAGTTCTGTATATCTCCGACCTGGACGGAACGCTACTCGACACCAACGAAAAACTGAGTGAATACACAAAAGACAATCTGAACATCCTGCTTGATAAGGGTGTGGTGTTTTCTTTTGCAACAGCGCGCTCCTACACAACAGCCACCAAGGTCATCAAGGGTCTTGAGTTGAAATACCCCGCTGTTGTGCACAACGGCACATTTATTGTCGATAAAGATGGTAAAATCCTCACAAAGAACACCTTTAAAAAAGACGATGCAAACTTTATCATTGACACACTGCTCCAAAGTGGAGTCAACCCTGTTGTGTATTCGTTGATTGACGGCAGAGAACAATTCTCTTATATAAAAGAAAGACTCAACACAGAAACTCTCAGCTTTCTGTCATCAAGACACAACGACCCAAGAAACAGAGAGGTATTCGACACAGAAAGGCTCTACGACGGAGAAATTTACTACTTCACACTGATTGGTGATGAAGACAAAACAAAACCATTGTACGAGCTATTTAAAGACAAATTTCAGTGCTACTTTCAGCGCGATATTTACTCAGGCGACTACTGGCTTGAAATTCTGCCAAAAGGCGCCACCAAAGCAAACGCTGTCAGACAGCTCGCAAAGCTTTTAAACTGCGATTACATCGTAGCGTTCGGCGATGGAGTCAACGATATTGAAATGTTCACCATAGCAGACGAGTGCTACGCGGTTGAAAACGCATGCGACAAATTAAAACAAATTGCTACAAAAACTATAGAATCAAATACCAAAAACGGTGTTGTTTCGTATCTTTTAAAAATTTCATAAATAATTCATTGAAATACAGATTTGTGCGATATATAATGCAGATGTTTACATGAAATATCTGCATACCGAGCTTACTGAAAGCTTCTAAAAAACTCAAGTATAATAAATTAATAAAACTAACAGGAGGCAAATTCAATGAAAAAAGCATTAATTTCTTTACTTTCAGCACTCATGACTATCGTTATGGTATTCGCATTAACAGCATGCAACGGTACAGACGATAAGACAACCGAAACAAAGGCGACAGAAACATCAACACAGGCACAGACAGAACAGGAAACTGAGAAAGCTACACAAACAGCTACTGAAGCTTCAGACAACAATACTGATAGTAATAATGAAAACACTTCTGATTCAAACGACGAGCTCGTCGTTCCTACTGTTACAGGTACATGGAAACACGAAAACTATCCACAGGGTTGTTCGATAGAAGTTACTGCGCAGGATGGCAACACCATCACATTCACAATTTACGCGATAAGAGGACAGGGCGCACAGATTGCATCATGCGACAAAACTGTTACGTTAACTCCTGAATATGTAGGCTCTGAAGTTCGCGGTTACGCTGAATTTGATTACACAGACTCTTTCTTAAACAGCGGTTTATGTAAAATTTCAGTTGCCGAAAATGTAATCACTCTTGTTGTTGAACAGGAAGTTGACGGCGGTGGCGGCTGGAGCATGGCCCACGCTACAGGCGACTACATCTTTGCAGGCTAATTTTTATAACTCTTAGGTTGTTGCGCAGATAGCGGAACAACCTTTTTTGTTTTGATAACAATAAAGTATAGCCAAATATCTTTTTTTGAGTTATAATAAACAATACACGTATAAACAAAACTAAAACTCAAATAAAACTATAAAAAACAAAACCAAACAGCCAAAGGATAACATTATGAGCAAAGCTATACAACATTTTAAAACCATCACAAGGCACCGCCACGAGGTTATCAGAAACTGTAAAAAAGCAGGAATTTTGTGGCAGGGTCTTTTTCACGATTTGTCAAAGTACTCCCCCACCGAATTTCTACAGGGTGCAAAGTACTATCAGGGCACACGCTCACCTAACGACAAGGCTCGCGAAGAACTCGGATACTCTAAAGCCTGGATGCATCACATGGGCAGAAACAAGCATCACTTTGAATACTGGCGTGACTACTCACCAAAGCACAAAGGTTTTATGAAACCTGTTGAAATGCCGCTCAACTATGTTGTGGAGATGTTCTGTGACCGTGTTGCTGCGAGCAAGATTTATCAGGGCAGTAACTACACCGACGAGAGTGCATACAACTACTTTATGGCAGCAAAGCACAGACGCGTGGATATGATTCACCCAGTAACTTCGGACACGCTGGAAAATCTGCTGTTAATGCTCAAAGAACAGGGCGAAGAAAAAACTTTTGCCCATATCAGAAAACTTATCAAGGAGTTCAGAAATGACCCAAAATGTTAATCTTGTCGCAAAAGCGATGAAGGAATACTACTCAGGTGACGAACAGAAAGTCCGTCATTTCATAAGCGTTTATACTCTCGCCAAAACTATCGGAGAGCTCGAAAAACTCCCTGAACAAACTCAGGAGTATCTCGAGATTGCTTCACTTGTGTGTGACGTGGACAACTGTGAGTGCGTTGAATGCACAAAAGCAAGGGACATACTGAAAATGCAACAGCTCGACTACGATATTATCGACCGTGTGTGCTATATTGTCGAGCATTTTTCTGACTTTGACCACATCACGGGACTCGACCACCAGATACTGCTCGAAGCTCATATGATTGTAGAATTCAGAGAAAAAGGACTTTCAAGAAGCGAAATCATACAGCGCTCCAACTCACGTTTTATGACAAACTACGGCAGAGCTTTTCTCAAAAAAGCTTTCGGTGTTTAATCACAAGAACGTTTTATTTTCCCTATCTATTTTCGACATATTTCACATTGACAAACTTTTTTCCTTTTGATAAAATACTTTTCAGATAAAGGGGAGTAGTTCGCAGATAATCTGTGATACAATTCGTCAGTACATACCTTAAGAGGTATCGGATGTATCTTAAAGTAACGAGACTTTTATTACGGAACTGGGATAGTTCTGTAATAAGGGTCTCTTTTTTTATTTTTGAAAGGAATGTTATTATGAAACCATGGTATCAAATGACAAAAAATGAAATCTTTGACACGCTCAACGTGTCAAACGAAGGTCTGTCAAAAGAAAAGGCTCAACAGCTTTTAGAGCAGCACGGTGAAAACGTTCTTCAAGAAGGCAAAAAGAAAACCGCGTTGCAGGTGTTTTTAAGCCAGTTTGCAGATTTACTTGTTATAATTCTGATTATCGCAGCCGCGATTTCACTGATTTCAGGCAACGTTGAGAGCACAATCGTTATCATCGCTGTTATTATTCTCAACGCTATACTGGGCACAGTTCAGCACATCAAAGCTGAGAAATCTCTCGAAAGCCTTAAATCGCTGTCATCACCAAGTGCAAAAGTAATCCGTGACGGCGTAAAAATGGAAATCGACTCAAAGAATGTCGTGCCTGGTGATATCGTTGTTCTGGAAGCAGGCGACCTTGTCGTAGCTGACGGCAGAATCGTAAACAACTATTCTCTTCAGGTCAATGAAAGCTCGCTGACAGGCGAATCAACAAACGTTGACAAAAACGATGATGTTATTGATACCGAAGTTCCCCTTGCTGACCGCACAAATATGGTATACTCAGGAAGCCTTGTAACATACGGCAGGGCACTCGTCGTTGTTACTGACACAGGTATGAACACCGAAATCGGTAAAATCGCTACTCTGATGAATCAGACAAAGGACAAGAAAACTCCTCTGCAGAAAAGCCTTGATTCATTCTCAAAGATGCTTGCTATCATCATCCTTGTTATCTGCGCTCTTGTTTTCGGCCTTGGTATGTACAATGGTCTTACAGGTGCTACAGGTGTTGACAAATCCACTATGGATATTGTTATGGATTCACTGTTATTCGCCGTTGCTCTTGCGGTTGCTGCTATTCCTGAAGCACTCAGCTCAATCGTAACAATTGTTCAGGCTATCGGAACTCAGAAGATGGCTAAAGAGAACGCGGTTATTAAAGATCTCAAAGCTGTTGAAAGCTTAGGCTGTGTTTCTGTTATCTGCTCTGACAAAACAGGAACACTCACTCAGAACAAAATGACTGTACAACAGCTGTACGTCAACTCCCAGATATTAAGACGCGAAGAACTCGACCTATCTGACGCTAATCAGGATTTACTTCTCATGAATATGGTCCTCAACAACGATTCCAGCATCGTAGATGGTACAGGAATCGGCGACCCGACAGAGTATGCTCTCCTAGAAGTTTACCGTGATTTAGGCAAGAACGAGAACTCGCTGAGAACAAAAATAAAGCGTATCGACGAAGTTCCTTTCGACTCTGACCGAAAGATGATGAGCACCAAGTTTATGATTAACAACGAGCCTTATGTTCTGACAAAGGG
>JAZSHE010000089.1:0-4003 GCA_045533085.1 Ruminococcus sp. | reverse complement strand
AGTCTTAGCTCGTCTTCATACACCGCTGTGAATCTCAATTTCACAAAGCACAGCAAAACAAAAAGCAACACAAGTACAAGAACGATGCCTAAAGCGATCACACGCTCACTCTCCTAACGCTTTATTCAGCGGTTGCCTCGGCAATAATTTCGCCGACAGTAGCTGTGATTGTATCGTCATCGCCCGATGTTCCATCAGTGTTTTCATCTTCAAAAATGGAAAGCTGAGAATCATCTTTATCAAGTGCATTTTCATCAGGATTATGCTGTTTCTGCGGAAGTTCAGGGAGCTCATCCAAGGATGAAATCGAAAAACATCTGAGAAAATTCTCGGTAGTTCCGTACAGCAGTGGTCTGCCCGGAAGTTCGAGTCTGCCTTTTTCTTCGATAAGGTCCTTTGTAGTGAGTGAACCGATAACACCGGAACAATCTACGCCTCTGACCTGTTCGATAAACGACTTTGTAACAGGCTGGTTATATGCAACAACAGCGAGCACCTCAAGCGCCGCTTGTGACAGTGGTACATTTCGTCTTAAATCCATCGCAGTACGAATCTGTGGAGCGTAGGCTTTTTTAGACACCATCTGATAGCTCTTGTCAAGCCTGATGATATTGATACCACGGGAACTTTCTTCGTATTCTTTGCAAAGCTCATCCGCAAAGCCTGCGGCTTTTTTCTCTGTGATTTCAAGGGTCTGTGCAAGTCTTGACACAGGAACAGAACTTCCCGACGCAAAGAGTATTGCCTCAATGGCTGCCTTATATTCTTCTCTTGTCATTTACTATCCCTCTCAATCATAGAAACCTTCGCATCATCGCCGTTGCCGTCGATGACAACTCGCTTGCCCTTTACAAGCTCAAGCACAGCGAGAAATGTTGCAACAAGCTCACTTTTTTCCCTGCTGGCTGTAAACAATTCTTTATATGTAACCGTTCTGCCACGCCACAACTTACGCATAACGTGAATAATGCGCGAGCTGACAGAAACGATTTTTCTGCTGACAATACCCGAAAAAGCATCGCGTGGCGGTGGAAGTCTGCGCTTTCCTCGACCAACTGCACCGATATACGCAACAGCAATATCGTTTGGTTGATGTATACGGTTATATGTCAGATCAAACTCAACAGGCGAAGGCTCTTTAGCGTATGTATCAAAAGACACAAGCTGTGAGAGCATCTTCGCAACCTTACGGCACTCCTGATATTCAAGAAGCTGTCCTGTGAGTTCCTTTTTGAGTTCCTCTGCCTCTTCCTCGTACTTTGGCAGCAGCATCACCGATTTGATATACACAAGTCGTGATGCCATCTCAAGAAACTCAGACGCAATATCCATATCCTCGTCTTTCATCGCGTTAATCTGCTCCATATACTGAGCAAGCAGCTCCTCGATACAGATATCGTAAATATCAATTTTATTCTTTGTGATAAGGCTTAAAAGCAAATCCAACGGACCCTCAAAAGCCTCGAAATGATAAGTCAGCTTTGTAGCTTCATCAACAACCGTAGCATCCGTAGTATCGGGCAATAAAAGGTTGTCGATATTCTTATTTTCAGCCATTCATTACCCTCCAGAAATCATCCTACTAAAATCTCGTATGGTAAAGTACAAATAAAATTCACACCTTTAAGTGCAAGAGAACACATAAAATCAAGCGGAATACTGAGTACTCCCAAAATAATCAGCGCAAACAAAGCCATTGAAAAATACTGCTGATACTGATAAAACTTGTACACAGCCTTGTCAGGTAAAAACGCAAATAGTATTTTCGAACCATCGAGCGGCGGAATCGGAAGAAGATTGAACGCCGCAAGCGAACAGTTGATTACAATGTAATACTCCAAGAACATCAGGATGTAATACACCATTTTGTTTGTTGTTATTATGTCAGGCGCCAAATACACAAATCCGTAAAAGATGAAACCACCCGCAATAGCCGCAACAATGTTTGCAACAGGACCTGCAAGTGCAGTAATAGCCATACCGACCTTCGGATTTTTGAAATTGCGGTCATCAACAGGCACAGGCTTTGCCCAACCAAATCCGATAAGAATCAGACACAACGCACCCATATAGTCGATATGCGACAACGGATTAAGCGATAATCTGCCACGATATTTGATAGATTTATCACCTAAAAGCGAAGCCACCCACGCGTGTGCCCACTCGTGAAACGGCAACACAAGAAAAATAATCATAAGCATTGCCAAAAGCTGGATAACAATGGACATAAAGTCGCCCTGTCCCCTGAGCAAAGCAAATAGTTCATTAATCAATTTTTAAGCCTCCAAAACGGCAAACTGCCACTTATAATTAGACATAATACATTATACATTATAGGCATAAAAAAAACAAGTAAAAAGAATTTTTAAAAAAGTATTGCATTTTGTTTTCATTTCTGTTATTATGGACAAGTTAACAAAGCATTTTGTAATAAGCACTAAGGAGGTGTGGGAAAATGGCAAAATGTGATTTCTGTGGTAAGGATGTTAAGTTCGGCATCAAGGTTTCTCACTCACACAGACGTTCAAACAGAACTTGGAAACCAAACGTACAGCGCGTAAAGGCTATCGTTGACGGTTCTCCAAAGAGAGTACACGCTTGCACACGTTGCTTACGTTCAGGCAAAGTTACTCGCGCAATCTAAGCAATCAATGAAAGCTAAGTCTCCACATTTGTGGGGACTTTTTTCATTTATTTAAGCGCCGAGCGCTCGAGCCTTTATAATCTCAATGTGACCGAAATCCCGCGATAAAAAATCAAGGATATAATGTCTTTCTTGATTTTATCAAGGGATAGAGGAACAGTAGAGATTTTAAAGAGATGCGAGAGTGAACGAGGCGTGATATTAAGCGCCGAGCGCCGTAGCCCTCAAAAGTCGAAGTCGAGTCTGCATTTTCGAAGTTGACAAAGTCAACGCAGAAAATCAATGCGAGACTGTGGACCTTTTAAGGAATAGCGTAGGCGAACGAGGCGTGCCATAAGCGCCGAGGTGCGTAGCCTTCAACAAGTCGAACACGAACCCGACGTGTTGCGGTTTACGCAAGTAAACAAAACGCGGCGAGAGAGTGTGTGGACTTTTGAAGATCAGCGCAGCACAACGAGGCGTGCCATAAGCGCCGAGCGCTCGAGCCTTTAAAACCCCAGTCAATATCTCAAAACAAAAAACGGCAGAACTACTATTACAGTAGCTCTGCCGTTATTTATTTATTACTGATCATCTCACAATAACTATATCAGTTACATTTGCAATATCAGCTTTATCGACCACACAGAAGTCGTGACAAATCGCAGGAACAGATAATGGTGTGTATCCGTCAAGTGCATAGTGATTTTCATACACATACAAAACATCATCTACAACTTCCATTTTCTCGATATAGCTTGCGTTCTCATACGCATCCTGAGCTGTAACATTCATAATGACAGCCTTTGTTTCAAAGAATTCCTTTGAATACACATAGTACTCAAAAATCGCGTAATAATCGTTAAATTCATCAATAATAGCGATGAAATCCTGACGATAGTTATCATAGTAGAAAAACTCGTTATTACTTCTATCTTCTCTTTCAAAGCTCAGCTTGTCAACAAAGTTATGCTCAACCGATTCCGTCTTATCGTCCAGCACCATACCATCGCTCCACAACCTTAAGTACATGATATCTTTAACGTATTTCACCAGCTCTTTATCAACCGCAACAAATGAATAATATAGCGGAGCAACTGGTGATGCAGTCGGTACATCTGAATTCGAAGGTTTTGTATATTCTTTTAAAGAAATATTCAAAGTGTCGCCTTCCACACCAACATCAGCAATCTGAGCGTGAGCTTTTGCATCGTTCACCCTTGTTACAGCGGCAATCAGGGTCTTTGTGCTGAAAAACTCATCATCATACTCATCTTCGTATTCTTTAAACAGCTCATAGTACTGTTCTCTGTCTCTGATTATAGCAACAAACTTATCGCTGCTAAAGTCCTTTTCATAACAAGTCGGAGGCCAAGCGGT
>JAZSHE010000255.1:0-10133 GCA_045533085.1 Ruminococcus sp. | reverse complement strand
TCTTCAAATATTACATCTGTTAAGTTAGAATTAACATTAAAAGCATAATTGTCTATTGAAGTTACCGAAGATGGAATGGTCAACTGTCTTATAGCACCATATCCAAAAGCATGGTCATCTATGGTTTTCAGATTTTTTGGCAAATCTATGCTCTCAAAACTGCAACGATTAAATGCACTCATACCAATACGTGTTATTGAATCAGGTAAATTGATTTCCTTAAGACTGGAGCAATACCCAAAAGTATCGTTTTCTATAGTAGTTACATCACCAAGAATCGTTGCGGTTTCTAAAAGAGTACAATTTTCAAAGGCAGATTTGCCAATTGATGTAACTGTCTGAGGCAAAATTACGCTTTTTATCTTCGCTTGATAAAACGCTTTCGCTCCTACTTTTGTAACAGCTTTGCCCTCTACTGTTTCAGGGATAACCAAATCTTCAGGGAGGAGCTCTTTATTATATCCAATAGCCTTTACACTTACATCATCAATTTCAGCATACTTTATGCCATCCACTTCGAATTCGTTTGAAGTATCGCTACCAACATCTGAAATTTCGGGTTTTTCTTCTTTTGCTATTTTGATAGTTTGCTTTTTGTTTTTTACGACTTCTGCCTGTGTTTCGGTTGTTTCAGCGTTAACGCTGAATGGCACAGAGAACATAACCGTCAGTAGCATTACCATACACAAAAAGATGCTGAATGTTCGTTTTGTTAAATTACTAAGTTTTTTCATAACTTGCCTCCTATATATAGATACCACTACTGTAAATCAGGTGGCATACCGTTTGAGCTGTCCCAGGCAATAATCTCATCAGGTATTTCGACTGTTTTCTGCGGCTGTTTTGGAGTGTTGCTGTTTGAGCTACTGCTACTGCTATTGCTACCGTTGATTCGCTCCCGTGTCTCTTCACGCAACTTTTGAAAATATTCTTCGGCATTAGCTATTACATAGCTTTCGTTCATATTGGCATAATAACTTTCATCGTAATAGCTATCGTCATCGTATTCTTCTATAGGCGGGTCGGTTGGTTTTTGAGTAGATTTTTCTGTAGGTGGTTCTGTTTTCTTCTCTGTCGGTGGCTCCGTTTGTGTAGGAGCTTGGGTTTCAGCTTCGGTCACCACTGCGGTAGGTTCTACATCTGTTTTGTCCTCGGTCTCTTTCGCTGAAACAGGGCTGGTCATAAACATCAGCATTGTAGCAACGCAAAGGATGACTGAAATCACAACCACATACAAAGCAGGCTTTTTGTAGCTTAAGATGTTACGCACTCGTGTTTTTACGCTGTTTTCAGCAAAAGCTAAAGGGCAGGCTGTGACCATATTTTTACCTGCACTGCACGAAAGCAAAGCGTAGGAATAGTTTTTCTTGCCGTTTTTTGAAAGCGTTTTCACAACGCTTTCGTCACAGAAAAGCTCGATGTCCTTGACGAACAAATAGTACGAAAGCCAACAAAGCGGATTGAACCAATATACTGACAAAAGCACGAAGCCGAGCGGTTTCCACAAATTGTCCAGATGCCTGATGTGCGTGTGTTCGTGAGCAATAATCAGCTTTGTATCTTTTTTGCTAATTGAAGAGTTGAGATAAATCTTCGGTTTGATTATCCCCAGTACAAACGGGCTGTTGACGTGGTCACACAAGTAGACATTATCCTTGTACAAAACGCTTTCACGCACCATAAGGCGCACTCGCAAAAAACTTATCAGCATATAAGAAAGCATAATTACTGCACCGACAATCCACACACACGAAAGCACGTCCATCACGCTGATGCTGTGTGATGTTTGTGTAACCTCAACTGTGGTTGTGCCTATCGCCTGTGAAACCTGCGCTGTAGCACAGCTGAGCTCTTTGTGTGACGGCATAACGGAAAACGGACTTTCAAATGTATACGGTACTACAAGTCTGAGTCCTACCATCGCCCACATCGCATAACGCAAGCCTTTCGGCGCTTTTTTGAGTATCATACGAAGCACCACTACCGCTACTATGAGTATCGACGCAGTGACGCTAAGGCTAAGAATTTGATTGAAAAGAAGGGTCATTTTATTTCTCCTGAGAGTCCTCGATCATCTTTTTGATTTCAGCTATCTCGTCCTGAGTTAATTTGCGGTTTGATGTAAAAGCAGACAGAAACGCAGGCAACGAACCGGAAAAGCTCTGCTCTACATAATGTTTGCTCTGCTTTGAGTAAAACTCATCGCGTGTCATAAGAGCTTTGACTGTGCCTTTTTCCAGACTGAAAAGTCCACCATTTGACAAACGTTTGAGCACAGTATAGGTTGTTGTGCGCTTCCAGCTGAATTCATCCTCGCACAGTTTCACAAGCTCAGTTGTAGATAGCGGAGCGTTCTCCCACACGATGTCGGCAAAGCGTGATTCCAATGCACCAAGTCTGTATTCTTTCATATAAAACACCTCTATAAATATTATTTTCCCCAACTCAATTCTATCCTCTGTAGACGTTTTTGTCAAGGGATATAAAACAAAAAACACCGCAGTTAAGCGGTGTTTTTATAACGTTATAGGGACTAACATAACAGACGAGTTATTTCACTCCTGCGTTCAAGATTCGTCCACAACTTCGCACTCATTAATGGAGTAATACTCAAAAAGTGCAACAGCGTTTTTGTCGATGCGCTCTCCGCTGACAACAATAGGTACTGCAGGTGGACACGATACTGATACTGACGCCAGCACCTTGCCCTCGCTTTCTTGTGCACTCACTGTCTTCGAAAGCGACATCACGGCGTCACGCACACTCATCACCCTTTGGGGAATAAAGCACACAGGTGCTGGTGTTGTTATTTTTGCACGCTGTTTTATACTGAGCAACACGTCATTGATTTTCAGAATCTCTGTGTCTGTCAGCGATGGTGTCAGCATCAGTACCACAAAGTCAGGGTCAGCAAACTCACACTCGACACCCTTTTCTCTCAGAATATCTGCGTACTCAAAGCCGCTATATCCGTAGTTTTTGGCATTTATCGTGATTTTTAGCGGCTCATCACCCATTATAGTGTAGCCCTTATTTGTGAGATTTTTCTTTAATACATCAACAAGATTCACACAAGAACAGAGCTTTCTTTTGTAATTGTTCGCGATATACCCGTTCGCCATATCAAGCGACTGCAGTATGAGATACGACGGAGATGTTGACGCAAAAAGCGACAACGCTTTTTTTGCATTATCTCTCAGAAAACTGTCCGCATTCTTTGAAATATGCAGATACGCTCCACCAGTGAGTACCGACAGAGTTTTGTGAGCAGAGTCGCAACACATATCTGCACCTTCATCAAGCGGATGACGGGATTGTGTAAGAAATTTCAGATACGCGCCGTGAGCGTTGTCCACCAAAAGCAACACATCATGCTTTTTGCACACCTGAGATATACCTTTGATATCAAGAGTGTTACCAAGATAATCAGGAGAAGTCAGATACACAGCACAAGGTTTTACATTCATTTTTGCAAGCTTTTTGTCAAGCTCGTCAGGTGTTACAACACAGGAAAGGTACGAACTGTCCTGTGCCAAAAGCCACTCAACATCAAGGTTGAGTAAAGCAACAGCTGACAAAAAAGTTTTGTGAGCGTTGCGGGCTGACATCACAAGTGGTGCTTTGTTCTCTTTTTTCGCGTAAAGAGTAGCAAGGTACAGCATCGCTCTGATACAAAGCGACGAACCTTCGGTTGAATAAAAGGTATGAGCATCAAACAATGCACTTGCGTTTTCTTCACTTTCTTTGATAATCGAATCACATTCAAAAAGCGAGTCTGCTCCTTTGATTTCAGTTATGTCAAGATGCTCAAAGCCGAGAAAGCTCTCACCTTTGTGCCCGGGCATATGAGTACGGATAGCGTTTGACTCATTATACTTTTTTACAAAATCTATGATTGGAGTGTTCATATCATCCTCTTTGAGCGCTTTGTTTTTTAGGAGAGCACTCGGCCCTCTACAAACTATACTAATTTGGGTGCTAACGCACTCGCGATTTTACGATAAAAGTCTGTCAACTTCTGCCATAATCGCACATTCCATACGCTTTTTGAACAGCTCACAGCCGTATTTATACACGCCTTTAACCGAGCCTGTGGCGTGATATGCGTTAGCGGCACATCCGCCTGAGCAGTAAAGTCTTGCCCAGCAATCCTTACATTCTTCACGCGAATACACGTTACATTCCATAAACTCATCTTGAATCGCTGTGTTCTTTACACCGTCAAAAATATTACCAAGCAAGTATTTCTCGTCGCCGACAAACTGGTGACATGGATAAAGGTCACCCCAAGGAGTGACAGCCATATATTCTGTTCCTGAACCACAACCGGAAATACGCTTGTAGATACAAGGACCACCCTGCAAGTCAATCATATAGTGATAGAAAGTGAACGGCTTGCCGTCTTTTCTGCGCTGTATCATAAGCTGTGCGAGCTTTTCGTACTGGTCTAAAACCACAGGTAAATCGTCATAAGTCAGCGCTGATTCATCAGTATCAGCACACACAACAGGCTCCATAGAAAGCTCAGTAAAGCCTAAATCAAGCATGGTTTTGATATCCTCAAGGAAGTCAGGGTTGTGGTGTGTGAATGTTCCGCGCATATAGTAATCTTTGTTGCCACGCGCTTCTACAAGCTTCTTGAATTTTGGGACAATCTTTTCCCATGAACCGTTGCCTGCATAGTCAACTCTGAACTTATCATGAACTGACTTTCTGCCGTCAAGGCTGAGAACCACGTTGCTCATCTCTTTGTTAGCAAAGTCGATTACATCATCATCGATTAAAACACCATTTGTTGTTAAAGTAAAACGGAAATTCTTACCCTTTTCTTTTTCGATACTGCGGGCATACTCGACAAGCTTTTTCACAACATCAAAGTTCATCAACGGTTCACCGCCGAAAAAGTCAACCTCAAGGTTGTGTCTTGAACCGGAATTATCAACAAGAAAATCGAGCGCACGTTTGCCTACTTCAAAACTCATCAAGGCTCTCTCGCCCTGATATTTGCCCTGCGATGCAAAACAATATGCACAGTTTAAGTTACAAGTATGAGCAATATGCAAACACAGTGCTTTTACAACTCCTGCGGTTTTGCGTTTAAGCTCACCAGCCATCGGCCCAAAGGTGTCCTCTACAAAGAGTTTTCCGCTGTCTTTGAGCGCCACAACCTGTGCGTAACATTCTTCTATATCGTTTATAGTGATATCCTCTCTGTTCTCGTACTTTTTAGCAAGAGCGCAGATAATTTCTTCCTTATCTTTAGTCTGAAAATCAGCGATAATATCGTATGCCACCTCGTCAACAGCATGGACAGCACCTGAACAGATGTCGAGCACGATATTGTAACCGCCTAATTTGTACTGATGTATCATAATATGTACCTTTCCATAAAACAAAATCAAAAGCTATAAAAAATGCCGCCCAAACGAGCGGCACTTTCTTTTTAAACTTACTTGCTTTCCTTTGTGCTCTCACACTTCTGGTTAGCAATACCGCAGCTTGTTTTGCAAGCAGACTGACATGAAGTCTGGCACTCGCCACAGCCACCCTTCTTTGCGCTTTCGCAAAGATTACGAGTTTCGATAGTCTTGATATGTTCCATAGTAGTAACCTCCTATAATATTCTGTGTATATTCTATCGCAAAGTAACGCTAAAGTCAATAAGCAAGTGAATTTCTGTGATTGATTATTCTCTGCCTTTTGTGTTATAGTATATCTGTAACCTATAAAATGGTGGTGAGTGTATGAAAATTGCGTATGCGGGATTTGATTTGTTTTATCCTGTGCTCGAAAATCTGTATGAAAACGGGTGCGAAATCGTTAAGATTTTTTCTAACCACGTGGACAACGTAACCGAGTTCAACAAAAAGGTAACCCAATTTGCAATCGAGCACAACATAGAAATAACATACGACAAAGTCACTCTGGCCGATTTAGAAGAACTTAAAGCCAAAGGGGTCGATGCGCTGTTTTGTGCGGCTTACTACTATCGTATGCCGATAATAGAAGGCTTTAAAATGATAAATGTTCATCCGTCGCTTCTACCACACGGCAGAGGTGCGTGGCCGATGCCTCTTTGCATTTTAAACGAAGAAAAAACAAGCGGCGTTACTTTTCACAAAATGGAGGAGGACTTTGACACAGGCGAGATAATTATGCAAAAATCGTTTGAACTGAGCAAGGACGAAAACCTCAGCACATTTATGGAGAAAATATACGCTCTTATTCCTGATATGGTAAGCACTCTACTGAGTGACTTGGAAAATTACTATATAAATGCCACACCACAGGGATATGGTGAGTATCAGCAAGCTCCTGACGAAAGCGACTATGTGATGACACAAAACACTGGTTTCACTTTAGCAAACAGGATAACAAGGGCTTTTTACGGCTTTTTTACAGTATATAACGATGGTGAGAATGAGTACAGACTGAAGAATGCCAGGGCTGTAAAAGGCGAAAATGAAAATCAAAAATTTAAAATCAATGGCGGTTATCTCATTTGTGACTATATGGAGTAACTGCGTCTGACAGCGGAAAAACGAAAAATTTTTTCGCTGTTATTTTTTACACATTGTATATAATTTCTACACAAAAGCGTGATAGAATAAAATAAAGACAAGAGGTGTTATCATGAAATACTTTTTAGACGATACAAACTACCAGATTAAAAATAATGTGCAAAAGTTCATCGACTTCTGCGAAAGTGAATATCACACTCATCTCGAAAAAATCGCAAGAAATATTGCTGACAACGCAAGCGTTGCTCCTGTTGTGCTTATCTCAGGTCCGTCAGGAAGCGGCAAAACTACAACAGCAATGAAGCTCGAGGCGTTGCTTGACCGCTGGGGATTTGAAACTCACACCATTTCACTCGACAACTATTTCCGCGAACTGAGCGACGAGGAATACAGGCTATCAAAGGAGGGTTTGCTCGACCTCGAATCACCAGCTAGACTTGACAAAGAGTACCTCAACACACAGATAAAAGGGTTTCTAAACTGCGAGAGCGTTGACATTCCACGATACAATTTCACAACCTGCAAGCGTGAATTTTCGGGATGGACCTTTAAACGAAAAGAGGGTGAAATCATCATTTTTGAGGGAACACACGCGCTTAACCCTGATGTTATCACTGTTTCCGACGAAAATTGTGCACGCTTTTATGTCAGCATCCGCAGTCAGTTTGTGACAGATGGTAACGAGCTACGCTCAAAGGTTATACGACTCGCACGCAGAATGATACGAGATCAGGAAACAAGAGATCGCAATTTGCTCGATACATTCAATATGTTTTTCAGCGTGAACGAAGGCGAGGACAAATATATCCGTCCTTTTATGAGCAGATGCAACTACTCAATCGATACGATTATCCCGTATGAGATAAACATCTACCGTACTTTGCTGCTCGAAAATCTTTTTACTTTACCACAGACAGATGAAGTCAGAACTTTGATTGAAGTGATTTCAATGGCCGAGCCACTCGATCCACAACTGGTTCCATCTGATTCTCTGATGCGTGAATTTATCGGCGAAAGCTCGCTAAACTATCTTTAATAAGATTTAAACATAAAAACGGAGTTGATTGTATGAAAATAATGTTCATTGGTGCCGCTCACGAAGTAACGGGTAGCTGTACCTACCTTGAAGTCGGACAGCACAAAATTCTTGTTGACTGTGGTATGGAACAGGGATTCAACGTTTTTGAAAACGCACCTTTGCCCGTGTCCCCTAACGAAATCGACTATGTTTTTCTGACTCATGCCCATGTTGACCACTCGGGTCATCTTCCCCTCCTTTATAAAAACGGATTTCAGGGCACAATTCTGTCCACAAACGAAACAGCAAATCTGTGCAACATTATGCTTCGTGATTGTGCTCACATTCAGGAAAGTGAAGCAAAGTTCAAAAACCGCAAGAAAAAGCGTGCAGGCAAGGACTTAGTTGAACCGCTGTACACATTAACTGACGCTGAAGAAGTGTGCAAACTGTTCAGACGATGTGAATATTCAAAGATTATCCCACTGAGCGAAAATCTCGCTGTGCGTTTCACCGATGTCGGGCATTTGCTCGGCAGTTCGTGCATTGAGCTGTGGCTGACAGAAGATGGAATAACAAAGAAAATTCTTTTCTCGGGAGATGTGGGTAACACCAACCAGCCTATTATCAAAGATCCATCAACAGTAACTGAAGCTGACTACGTCGTGATTGAATCCACGTACGGCGACAGACTGCACGAAGAAAGAAGAGAGGACACAATCAACGCGCTGGCATCTCACATAGAGCGAACTCTGTCGCGTGGCGGAAATCTGATTATTCCGTCGTTTGCTGTCGGCAGAACTCAGGAGATGCTGTACTTCATCCGTGAGATAAAAAACTCACGCCTGATATATGACAAAGTCGGGGATTTCCCTGTTTACGTTGACTCTCCGCTCGCAAATGAGGCGACAAGCATTTATCAACAATGCGATATGGATTGTCTTGACGACGAAATTCTGGAGGTTATGAGAAATGGTGACAATCCGCTACTTTTCTCAAATCTCCACACCTATATCTCAACCAGCGATTCAATGAAGCTGAACTGTGACCAGACACCAAAGGTTATTATCTCGGCAAGCGGAATGTGTGAAGCAGGCAGAGTTTGTCATCATCTCAAGTATAACCTATGGCGAAGTGAGTGTACTGTGTTGTTTGTCGGCTATCAGGCAAACGGAACGTTGGGCAGACTGATTCACGACGGAGTGGAGTCCGTGCGACTCTTCGGCGACGAGATTAAAGTAAACTGCGAAGTATGTACTCTTCTTGGTGTGAGTGGTCACGCTGATAAAAACGGACTTATCAAGTGGCTCAAAGGCGTAAAGAACAATCCGCAGAAAGTTTTTGTTAACCATGGCGATGAAGCTGCAGCTGACAACTTTGTTCAGGAGCTCAACGATATGGGATACGACGCTTTTGCTCCATACAGCGGTACGGAGTACGATCTCAAAAATGACGAATTTATCAACGTTACTCAGGGAATACGCATCGAGCGTAAAACTTACGAGCAAAATTCAAAGAGCAATATGCTGTACCACAATCTGCTTGAAAGCACTCGCAGACTCCAGAGTGCCGCAAAGGACCTCGACGGAATTCCAAACAAAGATATGCGCAGATTCACCGAGCAGATCAATGCTCTGATTGAAGAATTCAGAAGTTATAAGTGATTTTATTTATAGGAGCACCTTCCAAAATAGGAGGGTGTTTTCTTTTTTATAGTTTTATATACATATATGGTAACAATTTTGTCGAAAAGGTTGACGAAACAAAGAATTTTGCTATAATCTCTGTATAAGCAAAAATAGAGGTGCGGTGCTTAAGAGTAATACTCACGATGCACGGAGAATTTAGTGTGTATGAAAGGAATCACCGCCGAAGTCCTGAAAGAGTTCCGAAAACTTTCAGGGCTGGTGTAATGCAGAATATGTATTACACTGTCACCATTATATGGTGGAGTGCTATTTTGGTTGGATTTTGACCGTGGCACTTTTGCCACGGTTTTTGTTTTGCAAATTTTATAAGGGGGACAATACAATGTCAAAAACAAACAAGATAGTCCTTGCTATTGCTGCTGTCGTTATCGTTGGATTGCTCATTTTTGGTGCAGTTTCCGGCGGTTACTTGGGCACAGTTTCATGTATGGACTGTCACGCAACAGGTCTTGTAGACGATGCTGCGTGCGAGACTTGCGCAGGCGAGGGTGTTGTTCAGGGTACACTCTGGGCTTTACTTCCACCGGTTATCGCTATCGGTCTTGCTCTCATCACAAAAGAGGTTTACTCCTCACTTTTCATCGGTATCGTTACTGGCGGTCTTCTGTACTCACAGTTTAGTTTCCTTGGTACAATGGATACCGTTATCAACGATGGTCTTATTCCTGCAGTATCAGATACAGCAGGTATCTTCATCTTCCTTGTTGAACTTGGTGTGCTCGTTGCACTCGTCAACAAGTCAGGTGGCTCAGCAGCTTTCGGTAAATGGGCTGCTAAACACATCAAAACAAAGGTTGGCGCAATGCTCGCAACATTTGCTTTGGGTGTGCTTATTTTCATTGACGACTATTTCAACAGCTTAACTGTTGGCTCTGTTATGCGTCC
>JAZSHE010000217.1:0-3018 GCA_045533085.1 Ruminococcus sp. | reverse complement strand
CGTCTTATGGTGCGGGCACAGAAAGCTCGGGCAGAGTCAATATTGTCAAGGACCTTTCACAGCCGATTGACGGCAAGGATATCGTTATTGTCGAAGATATCATCGATTCGGGCAATACTCTGTCTTTCATCAAAGCTTACTTTGCGGCTAAAAATGCAAATTCAGTAAAAATCTGTACTCTGCTCAACAAACCATCGCGCAGAGTAGTTAACATAGATGTCGATTACATAGGCTACGATATTCCTGACGAATTCGTTATCGGATACGGCCTTGATTACAACGAACATTACAGAAATCTTCCGTATGTCGGCGTTCTCAAACGCAGCATTTACTCATAATTTCTGTGAATATATCAATACTAGTGTAAGGAGTGAATAGTATTGGAAAAGAAAAATCCAAACAAGTTAAAAGGATTGCTCGTATATCTTGGCATTCCTGTTATCGTGATTCTGATTGCGGCGTGGTTCTTCTCGCTCAATCAGGTCGACAAACCAACCTATTCTGAGATTGTAAAGTGCTTTGAAGACCAGAAGGTAACAGAGTTTTCTGTCAACGGCAACTCAGCGTTGCTTACTGTAAAGCTTGAAGATGGCACAAAGCTTGAACATAAGCTTATGGATTGGGACACATTCAAAGAAGACGTGTGGGATGATATCGAAAAGTACAACGACACTCACGCTGAGGATATGAAAGTTGACTTAATCGCAAGCTCAGATAGCTCAATCTGGGTCGAGCTTATCCCGACTGTCATTCTTGTTATCGTGTTCATCGTGTTCTGGCTGTTCCTCATGAAGCGTATGGGCGGCGGTGGAATGGGCTCAAAAGAGCTCAACTTCGGCAAAGCTAAGTTCAAGAACAGCGCTGATGAAAAGAAAAAGACTACATTTGATGATGTTGCAGGTGCTGACGAAGAAAAAGAAGAGCTCACGGAAATCGTTGAATTCCTGAAAGCTCCTGACAAATACAACGCGCTTGGTGCAAGAATTCCAAAGGGTGTGCTTTTAGTGGGCCCTCCTGGTACAGGTAAAACCTTGCTTGCGAAGGCTGTTGCGGGTGAAGCCGGTGTACCATTTTTCTCAATTTCAGGTTCTGATTTTGTGGAGATGTTTGTCGGTGTCGGTGCATCCCGTGTACGTGACCTTTTTGAAACAGCAAAGAAGAATTCACCATGTATCATCTTTATCGACGAAATCGACGCTGTT
The DNA here is from genome assembly GCA_045533085.1 of Ruminococcus sp. GTDB lineage: Bacteria > Bacillota > Clostridia > Oscillospirales > Acutalibacteraceae > Ruminococcoides. The sequence goes on along the minus strand of JAZSHE010000217.1, from coordinate 1,816 downwards.
GGTCGTCAGCGTGGTACTGGTCTTGGTGGTGGTCACGATGAGCGTGAACAGACACTCAACCAGTTACTCGTTGAGATGGACGGCTTTGGCGCTAACGAAGGTGTTATCATGATTGCGGCTACAAACCGTGCTGATATCCTTGACCCTGCACTTTTACGTCCTGGTCGATTTGACCGTCAGGTGCTTGTTGGGTATCCTGATATTAACGGCCGTGAGGCTATCCTCAAGGTTCACGCACGCCAGAAGCCTCTTGCTCCTGATGTTAACCTCAAGACTATCGCTAAAACAACAGCTGGTTTCACAGGTGCAGACCTTTCAAATCTCTTAAACGAAGCAGCTCTGCTTTCAGCGAGAAAAGATAAAAAAGCTATCACAATGCAGGAAATCGAAGAAGCTACAATCAAGGTAGTTGTTGGTACTGAGAAGAAAAGCAGAGTTATGTCTGACCACGAGAAAAAGCTCACAGCTTACCACGAGGCTGGTCACGCTATCGCTTTTTACGCTTGTGAAACTCAGGACCCTGTTCATCAGATTTCTATCATTCCACGCGGTATGGCTGGTGGTTACACAATGCCACTTCCTACTGAGGACAGATCTTATCGTTCAAAGAAAGAGATGCTCGAAGATATCATGGTATGTCTTGGTGGCCGTGTGGCTGAAGCGCTTGTGCTCAATGATATTTCAACAGGTGCGTCAAATGATATTGAAAAGCTCACAAAAACTGCACGTAACATGGTCATTCGTTATGGTATGAGTGATACTCTGGGCCCAATCAACTATGGTTCAGGTTCAAACGAAGTTTTCATCGGTCGTGATATGGGTCAGGTCAAGGACTACTCAAACGAAACCGCGGCTAAGATTGATGCTGAAGTTCATGCTATAATCGCCGATGCATATAAGAAGACAGAAGATATTCTGAACGCTAATATGGATAAGCTTCACGAAGTAGCTGGCTACCTCATCAAACACGAGAAGATGAGTGGCGAGACTTTTGACCAGATTATGAACAACACTTATGTTGAAGAAGTCGAAGAAGCTGAACCTGTGGCTGATTCTGAAGAAAATTCTACAAAAGAATAATAACTATTCGGGACGGGGCGGACGGTTGTTCGCCTCGTTTTGGACTTAATAACAAAGGAGGTGTGCTATGTCATCGGATAAAATTATTGTAAAGGGTGCCAGAGAGCACAACCTGAAAAATATCGATGTCGAGATTCCGCGCGACAAGCTGGTTGTAATGACGGGACTTTCGGGTTCGGGAAAAAGCTCGCTTGCGTTTGATACCATTTACGCTGAGGGACAGCGCAGATACGTTGAAAGTCTTTCGTCATACGCGAGAATGTTTTTAGGTCAGATGGAAAAGCCGTCTGTTGATACAATCGAGGGACTTTCTCCTGCTATCTCAATCGACCAGAAAACAACATCCAAAAACCCACGTTCGACAGTTGGTACCGTAACAGAGATCTATGATTACCTGCGACTTTTGTACGCACGAGTTGGTGTGCCACATTGTCCTGTGTGCGGCAAGGTGATTGAGCAACAGACTGTTGACCAGATTGCTGACAAGGTTATGGAGCTTGAAACAGGAACCAAAATCCAGATTATGGCTCCTGTTGTCAGAGGCAAGAAAGGCGAGCACAAAAAGGAGTTCGAAAGCGCTAGAAAATCAGGTTTTGCACGTGTGCGAGTTGACGGCATAATTTATGACTTGTTTGAAGAAATAGTTCTTGAAAAGAATAAAAAACACACGATTGAAATTGTTGTTGACCGACTTGTCGTTAATGATGACATAACAAGTCGTCTTGCTGACAGTATC
>JAZSHE010000051.1:0-11509 GCA_045533085.1 Ruminococcus sp. | reverse complement strand
GGCTTCAAGATATGGTACAACTAATGTTGTAGCTTCTTCAGCAGATAAGACATTCTCTTACATACCAAAGCTAGACCCAGCAACATTCGATAAGGATGCTGACTACTTCCACATTTGTATGAATAACACAATCTATGGTACAGTATTTAACGAACTACCAGACACAGGCGATGTACCATTGGTTGCAGATATTTCATCTTGTATTCTTTCAAGACCAATAGATGTTTCTAAGTTTGGCGTACTATATGCAGGTGCTCAGAAGAATATGGCACCTGCTGGCTTAACAGTAGTAATTGTTCGTGAAGACCTTATCGGTAACGCTATGGAAAGCACACCAACAATGCTTAACTGGAAGACACACGCAGACAACGATTCAATGTTCAACACACCACCATGCTATACTATCTACATGGTTAAGCTCGTGCTCGAGTGGATCAAGAATGAAATCGGCGGTCTTGAGAAGATGAAGGAATTAAACGAGAAGAAAGCTAAGATTCTCTACGATTTCCTCGATTCTTCAAAGCTCTTCAAGGGCACTGTTGTTCCTGAGGACCGTTCACTCATGAACGTACCATTCGTTACAGGTAACGCTGACCTCGACGCTAAGTTTGTTAAGGAGTCAACAGAGGCTGGTTTTGTTAACCTCAAAGGTCACCGTTCAGTTGGCGGTATGCGTGCTTCCATCTACAACGCTATGCCAATCGAGGGCGTTGAGAAGCTCGTAGAGTTCATGAAGAAGTTCGAAGAAGAGAACGCTTGATTGTAACTAAGGTTTACATAAATTTATATAAAGAAGGTACTACCAATGTATAATATTCTTAAACTCAACAAAATCGCTGAAGTCGGCACAAGCCGTCTTGGCGACAACTACAACTGTGTTGACGAGTGCGACGCACCAGATGCAGTGCTCGTTCGTTCAGCTTCTATGCACGATATGGAGCTCCCAGAGAGCTTGCTTGCAATCGCAAGAGCAGGTGCAGGCGTAAACAACATTCCGCTTGACAAGTGCACAGAAAAGGGTATCTGTGTATTTAACACACCAGGTGCTAATGCTAACGCTGTTATGGAGCTTGTTATCGCAGGTCTCTTTATGGGCTCAAGAAAGCTCGTTGAGGGTATCGAGTGGAACAAGTCATTAAAGGGCAACGGCGATCAGGTATTAAAGATGGTTGAAAAAGGCAAGAGCCAGTTTGCTGGTCCTGAAATCAAGGGTAAGACACTTGGCGTAGTTGGTCTTGGTGCTATCGGTATCTTAGTTGCTAACGCTGCCAGAGCTTTACATATGAATGTTATTGGTTACGATCCATACCTGTCTGTTGAGGCTGCTTTGAAGCTTTCACGTCACGTTCATACTGTATCTTCACTCGATGAGATTTACGCTCAGTGCGATTATATTACACTTCACGTTCCACTTGTTGGCGATACAAAGGGCATGATCAACGAGGCTACAATCGCTAAGATGAAGGATAACGTAAGAATCCTCAACTTTGCTAGAGATGGTCTTGTAGTATCATCAGATATCGTAAAGGGTCTCGAGAGCGGCAAAATCGGCGCTTATGTAACAGACTTCGCTACTGATGATCTCCTTGGTGTTGATGGTGTTGTTCCAATGCCACACCTTGGTGCTTCAACTCCTGAGTCAGAAGATAACTGTGCTATTATGGCTGCTGACGAAGTTAAGCAGTACCTTGAGCTCGGTAATGTTAAGAACTCAGTTAACTTCCCTTGCGTATCAATGCCAAGAACAGGCGACGTAAGATTCTGCGTATTCCACCAGAACACTCCTAAGGTTATCTCAAAGATGCTCGATGCAATCGGCGGTAACGTTGAGAACATGGAGAACAAGAGCCGTGGCGACTTTGCTTACACAATCATTGATGTAACTTCTGCTAACGCTGATGCAGAAGCTAAGATTAAAGAAATCGAAGGCATCATCAGACTCAGAGTACTTTAATTTCCTCATAGATAAAGACCGTAGTGTAATGCTACGGTCTTTTTTTGCTACATCAAAAGTAATACGAAAATATAAAAAATATTTTTTATTGATGAAACCAAAGGTAGTGTTTTCAGGGTTTTATTTATAGAAGGGTTAAAACAATAAGAAAGGACTGATATTATGAAAAAGCTTATTTGTTTATTGTTATCCTTGATGTTAGCTGTGAGTACCTGTGTGACAGCGTTTGCTGTACCACCGTTTAATCAGCATTTCAGTGATATTGATCAAATGAAGGAGTTTTTGATCGATTACGCTGAGAATTACCCGAATGTCCTCTATGATGATGGTATCACTCCACCGAAAAAAGGATATTGCCTTGAAAGCAAGGAGATAGTGATTCCAAAGCTCCTTAGTGATTACTATGTGCCAGAAACATATATGTGCTCTGAAACATTATACGGACTGGGTGTTGACAGCACGTTCAATACCTACAAGACATCTAATGGATACTGGGAAATCAGATTTTTGGTTTATTACCTATATTCAGAAGAAGCCGTCAAAAACTCTGTGAAGCAAATGGAGGAAGAAAGACACTTCTATACAAAAGGTACAGTGTGTGGTTATGATTATGCCGTAACTGACTATCAGGAGGAAGGTTACGCATCAACTACATACAAAATCGCAGTTGGCGATGTACTGGTTGTCTGTTATACCGATCAAGGATTTGAACAGAACCTGTTAGACAGTCTCGTGATTGAGAAAACAGGAATTAGCATCCCTGTATACGAAGTTGAACCAATAGAGCCTTTTGTTGTATCGGATGAACTGCTTGAAGCTGTTAGAGTTGACACGAATAAACCAACAATTGAAAAAGAAGATATAAATATAATGTGGATGGAGTCTATCTCAGAAAACAAGATTTTTCTTAGATATTCTTTAAAATATGCTGGTTATCCTTCTGCGGTTGTCACTCAGCGTATCGGTGATTATGAAATGAGAATCGGTCAGCGACCACTTCCACAGGTGCTCGTTGATGGAGTGCTGTACGAGCTTAAAGAAGGGTATGAATCAGGTGTTCTGACAGATGATGATTTTGAGGTTATCTCAGGCTTTGAGTACAAGACTTTCAGTTTGAAAAAAATAGTCCCTTTGAATGGTGATGCTGATGGTGACAATGAGTTAAGTGTTCTCGATTCAACCCTGATTCAGATGTATGTAGCGGGATTAGTGGATGAATCAGAAATTAATCTTGAGCTTTCTGATATGGACCATGATGGTGATGTGTCCGTAATGGACGCGACAGCTGTCCAGTTGAAGCTCGCAGGTATTGAATAACAACTTTTGCCCTGAACTCAGGTTCGGGGCATTTGTTTTTGCTGTGTATCGACCTTTTGTAGAAAAAACTTGCAAATGAAAAGATGTTGTGATATTATTTATCCATCATTTTAGATGGAGGTAAATGAAATGACACAGGCAGATAATAAAAAAGTAGTGAAGATTGTGGCAGGCGTTTTTGCTGCAATTCTGGTGATTTTTGTTGTAATCAATTGTTTTACCATTGTTGAACCTGGTCACACAGGTGTTGTGGTTACTCTTGGTAAGGTTAACGAGGGAGTGCTTTCTGAAGGTATGCACATCAAGGTGCCTTTTGTGCAGAGAGTTGTAAAAATCGATAACCGTATTGTAAAGCTTGAGGTATCAACCGAGGCTTTCTCTAAGGACTTACAGACAGTATCAACAACTCTGGCTATCAACTATCGTGTTGATTCAGCTAAGTCTTACAGTATTTATAAAAATATCGGTGCTAACTATGAGGCAGTTCTCGTAACACCGGCGGTAAACGAAGTGCTCAAAGCTATCGTAGCGAAATACACAGCAGAGGAGAGCGTTACTAATCGTTCGCTTATTTCAGAGGGGCTGGTTGAGGGCCTCAATGAAAAGCTGAATGCCAGCGGCCTTTATGTAACTGATGTTAATATCATCAACTTTGACTTCTCAGAGGCGTCCATCAATGAGATTGAAGAAAAGCAGGTTGCTCAGCAGCAGCTCTTAAAGGCTGAAACAGAAAAGCAGACAGCTATCACAAATGCTGAAGCTGAAGCTGAGGCTACAATGATCAAAGCTGAGGCAGAGGCAGAAGCTAACAAGAAAATCAAAGCATCACTCGATGATAATGTTATCCGTTCGAAATTCTATGACAAATGGAACGGTGAGCTACCACAGGCTATGGGTAGTGATTCTGTAATCACAAACATCGATGGTGGTTCACAGTAATAAATATATTAGGCAAAACAAATCCCCGCTGTATTTATTTACAGCGGGGATGTTTTTTAGTAGTGAGTTTAGATGCCGTAGACGGAGCGCAGATACATAAGAAAGCTGTCGTTTAACAGAAAATCAATTTCTTCAGGATTGTCTGGCAGAGCTATAATCATCTGTTTGTTGAGCTTGACGATGTATCCGTCATAGATAGCTCCTTTGAGCTTTCGTGCGTTGTTGAGATTGAGTCCTGAGTTTGACATAGCTCGTGATAATACGGTAATCAGATTCTCGTTGTCATTAACTGAAAATCCACCGATAATGATAACACAATTGCACAGCGTGAGACTTTCGCAAAGTGTTTCTCCGAGCTTTGTCGGGGCAACCGAAGAGATGATTCTGTTTACACTCATATCGATACTGTCAAGCTTGCTTTTGAGGGCTTTCTCACAGTATGAGGTTTTTCTCGATTTGTAAAACAGGACATCGTATTTCATGTTGTGCTCCTTTAAGTTTATTTATTGCGCATCTTTTGGTGTTGCAGTGAAGTTCGGATAAATGGTCATACTGTACTGCACGTTGTTGAGATCAAGACCATCAGTGATCCATCCCGTGAAGGTGTAATCGTAGTAGTCGTCGGTTGGCAGAGCCGGTGTGCCGGTTGGTGGTGTAACCGAGTCGCCTTCCGCAACAGACATCGTGTAGTATTCGGAACCATCGTAGTTTACGAATTTGACTTCGTAGTAGTAAACCATGGAATTGTTGCTATTTGGATTGCTTGGGTCTTCAGTCGGATTGCTCTTTACTGTTTCTGTCAGTGCTTCACTACCCTCAAGATTACCTGCGCCGTCGTACCAGTTGATGAGTCCTTTCGCGTAAGCTTTCTTGAACGTCAGTACCTCAGGACGTGTGCCACCATAACGCTGGTAGTAACAAGCAGGGAAAACAGGTGAAGAGTTAAGTGTTGCGATTTCAGTATTTACTGTTGCTTTTTCTCCATCACGTAGTTTGCGTGCAACTACAACAGTTCTGAATCCTGCAAACTCATAGCTACAGGTGGAAAGTGTCAGAAGCTGGTCATCTTCGTTGACCATAACAGGGCAGTTGATCATTGAACGTACTCTTACGTTGTAGACATAGTTCATAAACTCGGCATCTGACAAGAAACTTCCCTGCATATAATTGAAGAAGTTGTTGTTGTCGTGATCGTAATAAGTGTTTGTCTTGAACACAGATATGATTTTGTACTGACCATCAGCTTCAGGTGTGTTCAGGCGAATGATAGGGTGCTTTTTGTAAAAATCAAGATTACCCTTCAAATCTCCATATCCCATAAGTCCGTTGAACATACTGCCGTCACGGATGTTGTGACCATGCAGGATTATGTTCTTGGATTTTACTGAGTCAACCGAGCGATAGTCGACAAACACACTGCCGTAGGATGAGTATGACTTTTTGTATGTACGGTTGAGATAGTACTGGGAGTATGCGTTGTCGCCTTTGTGTTCAAGTACAGGGTAGTCGATTTTTGTTTTGTCAATTGTAATCCATGCGACGATTTCTTTGTTGAGTTTTTTCAGCGCATCCCAGTTTTGCTTCTGAGGTGCGTCTTCGTTTCCTTCGTCCTCAATATTGTTGTATGCGATATCGTGGATTTCAGATGTTATCTGTGAGTTCTGATATGGTTTTATGACAAACTCGTTGACAAGATAACCAGCTGCAACAATGAAAGCGATGATAGCAAGAAGAACAACGAGCTTTCGTACAACCTCTTTCTTAGAGTCGTTTCTGTTAGGGATAAAGCTCATGAAAAAGTTGTGTTTTTTCTTTTGTGGTGTTACAGCTCTTTCGATATAAGCGATACCATCTGGTGCACTTTCAGCGTTTTTTTCGAATATTTCTTTTGCTCTGTCAACAGCGTCGATTACCAAGGTTTCTATATCCACTCCTGTGAGTGATGTGAGTGGTAACACGATGTAGTACTTGTGTGAAATTCTGAAACAGTAGCCATTGTAACCATTACCAAGGTCGGTGATTGTTGTAATCTTGACTTTAGGAATAAGTTCCTTTTCGTTTTCTTTTGGAGCTATTTCGGCTTCTACTGATTTTATGAAATCTGTAAAAAGCTCTTTGAAGCTTGATGCATCCTTTGTGTCGAGTGCATTGACAAAAATGTTGTAATCGATTTCGTCTTCAGCGATTTCTGTTTGTTTCAGAACCTTTGTGAAAACTTTCTTTTTGTCGCTGATATCAGTGTTGAACATAACTCTGATATCACGCTGATAAAGAGAAGATGCGATATGGTCAATACTCTGGTTGAATGCTTCGACGTCGGCAGACTTTTTTTGTACGGAATATATTTCGCAATTATACATTAGTTTCTGCACTTCCTTTATGATAGATTTGAGTATGTGAATTTACGGATTGATGATAGTAAGCTGAACATTTTCAACAGCTTCCTGTATCATATCAGCAAGTCCAGCTTCTTCTTCTGCGAGCTTAACGAATTTTAGTACAGGGCGTGTGCGAGGATGCTTTGGTGTGAATACCGTACAGCAATCCTCATAAGGTTCGATTGATGTTTCAAAGGTACCGATTTTTCGGGAGATTTTGATAATTTCCTCTTTGTCCATACCAATGAGCGGACGGAAAACAAGCATTTCGGTTGCTTCATCAGTACAAGCCATTGCGTGGATTGTCTGGCTTGCAACCTGGCCCAGACTTTCGCCTGTGATAAGCGCTGTACAGTCGTGTTGTTTAGCGATTATCTCAGAAATCTGCATCATTAGTCTTCTCATAATAATGGTGAACAGCTCCTCAGGACACTTGTCGCGGATGGCTTCCTGAATTTTAGTGAAAGGCACGGTGTACATATTGATAGAACCGGAGTATCTGCTGACAAGTTTTAGCAGCTTTTCAACCTTCAGATGAGCGCGTTCGCTTGTGTACGGAGGACTTGCAAAGTGGATGGCAGTAAGTCTGATACCACGCTTTGACATCATATATGCCGCAACAGGGGAGTCGATACCTCCAGAGATGAGGATAGCAGCGTTGCCGCCAGTGCCGACAGGAATACCACCCTGACCGCGCAGAGTTTTGCATCTTATGTAAGCACCAAAGTCACGGATCTCTACAGTAACTGTGATTTCAGGATTTTTGACGTCTACTTTTAAATGAGGAAAATGCTCAAGAAGTTTTCCGCCAACTGTTGCTGAAATCTCAGGTGACTTGAGTGGGAACTTTTTGTCTGAACGCTTTGATTCAACTTTGAATGTTTTTGCACCCATAAGTTCATCGTAAACATAGTCAGGCGCTTTTTCTAAAATATCGTCCATATTCTTCTCACACACAAGAGCACGAGAGAAAGCGACAATACCGAAAACCTGAGACACCCTTTCGCATACATCGTCAAGGTCGATATCTTCTGATACAGGTTCGATGTAAATAGTTGACTGTGCAACAGATACGTTGAATTTTCCGAGGTCGCGGATTCTATGCTTCAGGTTCTTGATGAGTACGTCTTCGAAGCTGCGACGATTGAGTCCTTTGAGGGCGATTTCGCCAACTTTGATAAGTATAATTTCTTTCATAACTTGTCCTTTACTTCATTTTAGCAAGGGTTTCGATACCCCTTTTTAGTGAGTTTACTAATGCGTCGATGTCATCTTTGTTGTTGTATTTCGAAAAACTGATTCGAAGTGATGTGTCAATCAGTCTGTCAGGAAGTCCCATAGCTGTCAGTACATAGCTTTTTTTACCTTTTGAGCAAGCTGATGAACTTGAGATGTATATTTCATCTTGTTCCAGATGGTGGAGCATAGTTTCGCTTTTGATACCTGAAACCGAAATGTTTACAACATAAGGCAAAGCGTTGTCGCTAGAATTTACGGTGATATCTTCAAGCTTTGACAGTTCATCTTTTAAGTAGCGGTTGAGCTGTGAAATATATTCGCGGTTATCGGATATATCAAATTCTTTGACAGCTTCAGAAAATGCCGCGATAAGCGGAGCACATTCTGTGCCGGGACGAATTTTCTTTTGTTGTTGACCGCCGTACAGAAGAGGAGTAATGCGCACACCTTTTTTGACAAACAAAGCTCCTACGCCCTTAGGTCCGTGGACTTTGTGTGAGCTGACAGAAAGCGTGTCGACATTCCATTTCTTCGGTTTTAAAATCATTTTGCCGTAGGCTTGTACAGCGTCGCAGTGAAAATGAGCGTCGGGGTTTTTACGTTTAACGATTTTTCCGATTCGCTCAATATTCATTACAGAACCGACTTCGTTGTTGACTGCCATAACGGCAACAAGAATAGTGCGTTCGTCGACAGCATCTTCGAATGCGGTGAATGGTATTACTCCGTCTTTGTCAGGAGTAAGATACACAACCTCAAAGCCGTCAGCTTCAAGCTTTTTACAAGTTTCGATAACCGAACTGTGTTCGATAGCTGTTGTGACAATTTTGTTGCCCGAACGCTTCTTGGCGTTTGCAACACCGAAAAGAACAGTGTTGTTCGATTCAGTGGAACCACTTGTGAAATAAACTTCTTCAGCTTCAACATACAGAGAAGAAGCGATTGTTTCGCGTGCGTGTTCAAGCTCAAGCTCGGCGGATAGTCCTTTTTTATGTAAAGAACTCGGGTTGCCATATTCAACTGTCATCATGTGGAGTGCTTTTTCAGCCGCCGCCTTACAAGTAACGGTGGTAGCACTGTTGTCAAGATAATGTTCAGCCATAGTTTTTACCTTTGCATTTATAAAAACGCTTCTAACCTATTATAATACAATTTTACATTGTATATTATAACAATTTGTAAATTAAAAATCAAATACAGTTATGTAATAAATAAAGAAGAATTTTTCGGGAAATATAGTCATAGGTGATAAAATATGGTAAGCAAGAAAAAATACAGCAAAATGGTCGAAAAAGCAACAAAAAACAGTCCTCTTTTCAAGGACTGTTCGTTTGCATTTATGATTGGCGGAGCAATATGTGCGCTCGGTCAGGTGTTGACAGATATTTATATGAATTTTGGCATCGAAAAAAAGGATGCGAGCACACTTTGCTCAGTGTCACTGATATTTCTTGGTGTATTGCTGACAGCGTTACATCTGTACGAAAAGCTTGCAAAATTTGGTGGTGCAGGCACATTGGTGCCTATCACGGGTTTTGCGAACGCTGTGTCATCGCCAGCTATTGAGTTCAAGTCAGAGGGCTTCATATTAGGCGTTGGTGCAAAGATGTTCACGATTGCAGGTCCTGTAATCGTGTATGGAACAGTGTCAGCGGTGATGTATGGTCTGATATATTGGGTGACAACACTGTTTTAACGTAAAAAAGGCTCGGTTATCCGAGCCTTTTAAAATACTTTTATTGATGGTCTCTGTAATCGAAACCGCCTTTTTCAACATTGATTACTGTGCCGTTGATAACAACAGTCTGGTTGTCAACCCATTGGATGTTTGCGTTAGCACACTCGTTGTTCCAGTAAATGTTGCGAGTTTCGCCAGTTGTGTTGTTTGTTGCTGTGCAAAGTACAGCGTAGTTCGATGAGTTTTCGCCATCGTTTAAGTATGCGTTAACTGTGTACTTGCCGTCAGCTGAATCGGATTTTGAAATAAATTCCTGAGCCTTGATTTGCTGAAGCTCTTTGTCAGAACAAGCAACAAGTGACAGCGCGAATACTAAAGCAAGAGCGAGAGCGATGATTCTTTTAAAAGTCTTTTTCATTTTTAAAATCTCCTTACCTAATAATGATATTTATTTTTATTTATAACAAACATAGTAATTGCAACTATTAGTGAGCACAATTCAGCGAGTGATACTGAACACCATATTCCGTCAACTGAAAGTACTATAGGTAATAATAACACAAAAGCTACCTGAAATACAACAGTTCTGAGCACAGAAATTAAAGCTGATACGAATCCGTTGTTAAGTGCCGTGAAAAACGATGAGCCGTAAATACCCACACCTGCGAATAAGAACGAGAACGAAAAGAAGGAAAAACCTCTTACAGTCAGTTCGAATAATGTTTTGTCGTAGCCGACGAAAAGCTGAGCTAGAGGTTGTTTCAACACCATCGATAGTATAAACATAGAAACTGATGAAAACGTAAGTATAACCAGACTTTTTTTAAACAGACTCTTTTGTTCTTCGTGATTGTCTCTTCCATAGTTATAGCTGATAATCGGAGCGGTACCCAAACTGTATCCGATGAAAACTGACAAGAAAATCAGATTGACATACATCAGAACACCGTATGCGGCAACGCCGTTTTCACCCGCATATTTCATAAGCTGGATATTGTACATCATACCGACAAACGACATGGATATGTTGGATAAAAGCTCTGATATGCCATTTGTGCATGTGCGTGTGAGTACCCAAAGATTGAATTTTGTTTTGCATAGCCTTAATAAGCTTTGGTTGTTCCTTGAGAAATATATCAGAGGAAACAAACCGCCGAAAAGTTGGCTTGCACTTGTTGCAACTGCAGCTCCGAATAATCCAAAAGGGAATATTGCTACTAACAGTACATCAAGTATGATGTTTGTCAATCCTGAAATCAGCGTCATGTATAAGCCAAGCTGTGGTTTTTCAGCTGTGACAAAGAAACTCTGAAACTCAAACTGCATTACATAGAACGGGACGGTGAGTATGAGTACTCTGCCGTATAGTACACAGCTTTTAAGTAAAGATTTGTCGGCGCCCATAAGGGTAGCAATATCAGGTATAAATATAAATGAGATTGATGATATCACAATGCTCAGTATAAGCGACGTATAGACCAGTAGCGAGAATTGTTTGTTAGCGCTGTATTTATCGCCTTCACCCATGGTTTTAGCGATGAGGGCGCTACCACCTGTACCAAACATAAAACCAATGGAGCTTATCATCATAATGAATGGCCATACCAGATTTACTGCTGCAAACTCGGTTTTGCCTACAAAATTCGACACGAAGAGTCCGTCGATAACTCCATATATTGATGTGAATATCATCATAGCGATTGACGGCAGAGTAAACCGTATCAGCTTTCTGTATGTGAAATGGTCGTTGAGTTGTATTTTTGGTTTAGTCATTTCTTAATCTTACTGTTATTTCTCCTGTTGATAAAGTTTTTATGCCATCCTCGGTTTTTACTACAAGAGAACCATTTTGGTCAATGTCGATGGCTAGTGCTTCTTTTGTCAACCCGTTTTCGGTGTAGGTGATTTTCTTTCCCAGTACCAGCGAATGTTCTTTGTATTTTTGTATGAAATCTCTGCTACCGATGTTTTTGTACATATCAATTATGTTGTCGGTTATTGTTG
>JAZSHE010000118.1:0-2306 GCA_045533085.1 Ruminococcus sp. | reverse complement strand
AGCTGAATCTGTGTTGCATCCAAAATGGAAATATCTCCATCATAATCAGTGTCTGCACATTCAAACTGCTGTGCACTAAAATCTGCAAGCTTGGCGATATAAAGCTGGATAGCAGTTGCATCTAAAATAGACACTTCTCCGTCATCATCAATATCGCCCAAATCGCCAGACGGTGCGTTCTGCACCTCAGCGAAGCAACTGCACCCCAAGGTGTAAACATCGTAACCTATGAAATTACCGTCATCGTCGGTCCATTTTTCAATGACAAATGAAACAATGCCGTTTTCTGTACGAGCATAGCCATCAGTATAGTTCTCGCTATTTGCGTAGTAACAAACAGGTTCGAATGTGAGCACTTCTGTGTTGCCGTCAGCATACATAAAAGTAACAATCATACCCTCACCGCTCATTGTCACATTATCAGCAGTGATACTTACAGGTTCTCTGTCCTCAACATAAGTAACACCATCGTAAACTATGCCTACACCTGCACATGTAATGTAGTCATACATATAGCCTGTTTCTATATCGCTCTCGCTATAAATGCTTACGATATCATCACCGACCTTTATCTCGCAATTGAGTGAACCATCATCATAAAATGACATTGTTTCCTCGTTAGCAGTAGCCTGAGCGTATGTACCATCCTTGTAGTTAACTCTGATTACTGCACCTGTGTAATCAGGGTAATACCAGTAGCCGTACTCAGCCTTTTCAGGAGGAGTTAAAACCTCGATACTCTCAACGTGTGTTTCGACAACATCAATTTTAAACTCAATATTTGCACCCTTGTAACTTACATAAGCATCAACTGTACAAGGGCCTGTAATCTCGTGGAAAGAAACATCGTAAGGATAGCCGTCAATTTCCCAGTTTTCCATATCGATGTCGTCATCAGTATAAGTCTGTGTGGTACCATCCTCGTACTCAACAGTGAACGAAAGACCTGTCAGGTCGATAGGCCAAAATGCATACACACCCTCTTCATCAAAATAGCCCGATGAATAATCGCCGAATATGTAATCCTTTGTCGGAGCGGAATTTACTGTCACATTTACAAAAGGACAAGGCAGAATAGTAACGGGAACATCTACATTTGCATCAAAGTAGCTAATAACAAATCTGTTGTCGCTACCTAACTCCCAAGGCTTTTCCCACTGGTTGTGGTAGGCTATAAAATCATAGCCATCATCAAAAAAGCTTACTTCTTCACTTGAGCCATCTTTATAGTCGATAGTAATCATCGCATCATCAGGAATGCTGTAGAAATAGATATAACTACCGTCCTCCAATAAGTAACCATTGGAATTATAGTAATACTCAATAGGGGTATCGCTGTTATACTCGATGCTCTTTATCGGACTGTCAATAACAGTGAAATAGTATTCACCATACACGTCACCGCACTCGATAAATAAACAATAGTTACCATCATCGTCACTGTATGAATAATAATTAACATAATACCCGCCGACAAGTTCGTCTTCGTCATAAGACCATAAAACAGTTGTTCCGTCAGAAAGAGTAAATGTCACTTCAAGGCCCGAAAGGTCGCAGGACTCATCTTCATAGCCCTTAATAACTGTCGGGTCGTAAGGTTCCTGAGTAACAACCATATCCTCAACACCTACAGTCTCCTCAACACAAATCTCAAACTCAGCATATCTGTCATCTTCATAGGTATCAATAACCAAGTAGTATATATTGTCTGCGTAAAGCTTTACAGAAAAATTGAAGTTGAGATACATATCATAGTCATCGCCGTAGCCGATTTCTTCATCATTGCTATCATAAAGCGAAGCATAAGCGTCACAATCGCCCATACTGTAGAACTTGTAATAACCATCTTTTGCCGGAGTGAAAGTATACACTTTATTGACACCAACTGAAACATTGATTGGTTTATCAAGCATCAGCATCGGATACGGATCATAAGCTCCCGCACTCACCATAGGCAACGCTGACACAAACAGCACCATAACCAGAACAACAGCTAAAACTTTCTTTAATTTTTTCATACATAGGCCTCCTTCTTGTGCATTTGCACCAACTTACATCTTGAGTATATCACCAGATTCAACCAAATGCAACAAACAATTTGGGGGACGCTCCAATATCGAACGTCCCCATTGATATTAAATATATAATTTTGCATTAAAACTCAGTGATAATCTTTGCGATATAAAGCTGAATCTGTGTTGCATCCAAAATGGAAATATCTCCATCATAATCAGTGTCTGCACATTCAAACTGCTGTGCACTAAAATCTGCAAGCTTGGCGATATAAAGCTGGATAGCAGTTGCAT
>JAZSHE010000004.1:0-7074 GCA_045533085.1 Ruminococcus sp. | reverse complement strand
AAAGTGACATAAAGCCGTGTATCGGCTGTTTTTCTTGTTGGACAAAAACACCGGGACAATGTGTCATCCGCGACGGATATGACAAAACCGGCATTTTGATGGGCAAATGCGACGAACTCATCATCATAAGCGAGTGTAGATATGGAAGTGTAAGCTCGTTCGTCAAAGCTGTTCAGGACAGAGCAATCTCGTACATCCACCCTTGCTTTGTTATTAAAAAAGGCGAAATGCACCACAAACGCAGATATGATAATGTTCTGAAACTTTCAGCATATTTTTATGGTAGCGATATCACCGAAGACGAAAAAGAAAACACTCGAAATCTGATGCAGGCAAACGTGGACAACTACAACGGAGAGTTGCTTGATGTTCGCTTTTTTAGCACACAAAAAGAGTTGGAGGATGTCACACTATGAAAATCGCACTCATAAACGCAAGTCCAAAAATCAAAAACAGCAATTCAGAGCTTATACTCTCGGATTTGAAGTATTATCTTCGTGACAAATGTGAAATCATTCAGACAAATCTCAGCTTCAATTCAGATTTCGAAAACGTATTCAACACAATCAGCGACGCAGATTCGTGGTTATTTGCTTATCCACTTTATGTTGATAATATACCTTCTCATCTGCTAAAGTTTCTTGAATGGCTCGAAGACAATGAGTTATGCACCACTAAACGCAATATTTACGCGATTTGCAACTGTGGCTTTTACGAGGGTGTGCAGACTGATTGTGCCATGAATGTTGTGAAATTCTGGTGCAACAAAACGCACAACTCGTTCAAAGGTAGCGTTGGCATCGGTGGTGGCGAAGCGTTTGAATGTCTCAAAAACATTCCTGTTGGTTATGGTCCGAAAGCCTCAATCGGCAAAGCGCTATGCACTCTAAGTCAGGCAATCGTGGACAATGCTGAAACTGACAGCAAATTCGTCAACCTTAATTATCCTCGATTTTTGTACAAAATAGGAGCAACAGGACGCTGGAAAAAAGAAATCCGCCAAAACGGCGGAAAGGTTAAAGACCTGGACAGAAAACTCCTTTAATATTCCTATTTAGAATTATACAAACTATCCAAAATAAAAAGACGGCTGATAAAGCCGTCTTTTTTGCTATCTTGAATTCATATTTATCCGTAAATATCACTCATAGAAGGAACCGGAACAGGACGCTTTTTATCGAAAACAGCCTCCACATCGAACAAATCCTCACATCTGTCAGGGTCATGATACATTCTGTATCCGTCAAGGTTTCTACGACTCATTCTGAAGTAGTTATCGCCCTTTTGTTGCCAATATGGAGTTGAATCAACAGGGCAGTATATATGGAAACCTTCGCTCACAAGATAGTTGAATCTCTCGATAGAAGAATCGTAGTTTTCAGTACCTGCAAGGTCAGAGCCATTCGGAAAAATCAGCACATCTGTTTTGCCAACAATAGACTCAACGTATGCCTTCCACTTTCCTGTGTCAGTTGTCACTCTATCCATATCTGATGACGGAACAGTCATGTGGCCCCATGTGTGAGATGCAAACTCCCATCCGTCCTCTTTCATCTTTTCAGCAACTCTCTTAGCTTCTTCGACTTCCTTCTGGTAGTCAAAGTCAGGGTTTGCTTCTAAAAACTGAATCTGGTCAAGGTCAAGGTTAGGATCATTTCTGTCAGCATAAACGCTGTCAGTACGATATCCAAGCACTCCGTTGTAGCCTGTCAGAGCAAGAATACCCTTGTGTCCCTTGTACGAAAAGTCAGGGTGTTTCTCAACAAATCTATCGATAAGCGGAACAACGTCGAAATCACCATAAGTAACACTGCCGTCGAGCTTTTTGTACTCGTTGACAACCTTACCATTCTCATCGATCACAAGCTTTGTCGCGATGCCATCGCCATCCTGAACATGGTAGTAGTTGAGGTCGTCCTGAGAAAGCACAAATGCCTTTTTGTCAGGAGGTAACATAATTTTGTGGTCAACGCGATTACCCTGAGCATCAAAAGTGCAGATATCGTGCATACTGACCATAACATAGCCTTTATCATACATACTCTGGATGATTTTATTAAACTCATCCACAGTAGTCATAACGAGATTATAACCCGCTGCTTTGTTGCCCTTATCAGGGTCAAAAGCAAGCTCAGGCTCAAGCACAAGTGAGTGGAAGAAAATATGAGTAATCTGTTCGTGAGGAAATTCAACAAGCGTGCTCATCTCCTGTTCCCATGAGCTTACAAGCGACTGAAGATCTGTATCTGTCGAGTATTTTTCAAGCGACTTCACCTGAGAAATAGCAGTTTCGTAATCATACTGCGCGGCTGAAATTTTCGCATTCTGAAGCGTCATTTCTTCAACACTCGCGGTGTTATCCTCGTTCTTTTTCGATTTGTCACCGCCACCGCAACTGACAAGTCCGATAATCAAAGCGACAATCAGCACAAACGTAACAGCACACAAAATCACTTTTGTTATGTTAGGATTGGATTTTTTATTCTTTGAAAACTCGATTTTCGGTAACTTAATATCCTTGAAATCCAGTTTTGAACCCTTTTGTTTTTCAATCGTCTGATTTTTGGTTACTCTTTGACGACTTCTCTTTTCCTCGTAAAGAGAGACGTCAAAATTATCAAAATTATAGTTTTTATTCTCACTCATCTTACGCCTCGTAATATATACAAATTTTCGACAAAATTCGCTGACAGCCACATTATATCACACCCAAAACATAAAGCAATATATTTTCATTATTTTTGAAATTTTCATCCCAAAGATAATAAATCGCCCTACACAATTTTTGGAAAGAGAATAAATTTAAATACAACTTTGGTGGTTTTTTATCGAATAATCCTCTCCACCACCCAAATCGTTGAATTAATTCTTATATAGTGTTAGAATTAATCGTTGCGTTTTTTCTGGTAATTTATGCGGTAATAAAAAGAACACAAGTTACCTGAAATCTTAGGAGGTATAGAAATTGAAAAAAACAAAACTCAGACTTTGCTCAGCTTTGCTTTGTGTAACATTATTGATGTCGGTGTTTACAATTTTACCGACAAGCGCAACACAAACCAAGGACCGAGCGTATGATAACACCTCGCTGAGGATGGTCGAGGATGAGCATGGTATTCACTTTTACGGCCCTACCGGTAACAATCTCACGGATTCAGAAAAACAGTCTGATGATGTGACAGTTATAAACAGCCTTAGCGAATATAAAGAGCTTACAAACAACACCCAAAAGACAGCGAACAACAAGCTTATAAGAAAAGCTGCAAACCTTCCTGACAGCGTTGACCATAGCCAGAGCATCTACTTCCCTTCGATTGGTAACCAAGGAAGTCTTGGTTCATGTTTATACTGGGCACTGATTTACTATCAGTACACCTACGAAATGAACAAACTGATGAACATCCCTACAACCGAGGAAAACTCATTTTCCCCACAGTGGAGCTACAACGTAGCAACATCCGGAGAAGATTCGCGCTGCTACACAAGCATAGCTCTCAATTTTATGAAATATCAGGGTAGCGTACCTATGAGTTTGGTGCCATACGATTCACAGTACCTCAACACCTATCCAACCGAGGAAGTATGGAGAACCTCAATCAACTACAGAATTAAAGATTTTCAGATGTTTGAAGACATCGGAACCGCTGATACAGAGATAACATCTCCTGACGACAGCGATCTCGACCTTATCAAAACCGCATTGAGCAACGGCGAGGTACTGACATATTCTACATACGTCAACGGCTGGACATACACAAACATCATCACAGACAGTATGGCTCCTGAAAATTATGACCACGTTGGAGAATACGCTGTTACAAGTATGGATAGCGAGGATGGCGGCCACAGAATGACTCTGGTCGGCTACAATGATAACTTATGGATTGACATTAACAAAAACTACAGAATTGACGATGGCGAAATGGGTGCATTCAAAATAGCGAACTCATGGGGCGATGACTATTGCGACGGTGGTTACGCATGGGTCGCTTATGACGCTCTCAACAATATTTCCTGTGTCAAAGGCGTTGAGTACAACAAATACAGAAGCAGTATTTTCACCGAAGTAACAAGATTGGAACTTATGCCTTATGGTACTGATACCGACCTTTATCTCAAGTGCACACTCAACACATCAGACAGAACACAGGTATCAACTACAATTATCGCAGAAAAAGATGGTACCGTACGCAGAATACAGTCAGAGGCAAATATGTACTATGGTCCTGCTGTTGCTTACGACGGCACCTCATACTCAACCGACGCTACTCTCATCTTTCCGTTGCAAAGTATATTCCCTGATGTCACATCAGAAAACTTCAAAGACTACACATGGACAGTTGAGTTCGAAGATGCAGAAAGCGATGGTACCACATTGACAGTAAAGGACGCCGTAATCGTTGACGAAGCAAAAGGAATAAACTACGAAGTATCCGACTGTTATCCGCTCAAGCTCAACGGCGAGTTGAAAGAGATACAGTACAACGAGTCAAAACTCAACCACGCTGTTATATATTACCGCGGATTCTACGATCCATCCATCAGCTATAAAATCGACTCACTAAACGCTCAGTGGCAAAAAAACAACGCTATTCCAGAAAACCTTGAGCAGTATGGCTACACACACAAATTTGTAATCGACCTTAAAAACACCGAGAGTGCTATGCTCTACTTTACTGACAAGGACGGAAATATTGATAACAATAACGGCAACTACTTTGTCGCAACAAAAGGACTCAATTATTATGTCACGGAAGACGTGGGCAAACCACTTACAATATCGATGACAAACGATATGGAAGACGTGTGTGATGTTGGTCGATTCGGTCTTTTCTCAACCGAGTCAATCGGCGGCTATCTGCCATACACATACACGTACATATCCACAAACCTCACCACAGGAGAGGAAACTATCGACGAGGAGCACCAATCAGAACAAAAAGGATTTTATTTCACACAGGAAGGTGAATACAAAATCACTGTAATAATCAAAGATTGTGCAGGCACAGAAGCTTACGCTGAAAACTTCCTGACAATTACAAGCATCCCGTTTGAGTTCACTACATTTGAAGCTACAGAACAGAACAACTCTTTAGTTAACACCTGTCCTATCACCTTCAAAGCTGTCACAAACTACGAGAATATCGGACTACGCTATGGTATTTACAACGAATACAACTTCACTATCACTCACAACGACGAGGTTTGTTACACTCAGACTATACCTATGACATACGATATGACAAACCCTGAGTATATGACAAGCACCATCACCGCCCAGTGGACACCAACTCAGGCAGGAGAATATTGCGCAAAAATTTCCGCTACTGACTGCGCGGGCGAATATGCAGAAAAGATCCTCAATTTCGTAGTAAAAGAGTGTATCATCGGCGACGTTGACGGCAACGGAAACATCGACATTGTTGATGCAACATATTTGCAGATGTGTCTTGCTCACATCAAGGATATCAACGACCTGCGTGTTCTCACAGCAGACACAGACAGAGATGATATTCTCACAATAAACGATGCTACATACATCCAGATGTACCTGGCAAACATACCTGACATAGACTTCATCGGACAAGTGTTGCATTAATTTTAGCGATACACAAAACAAAGCAAACAAAAAGAACACACCGTGTGGTGTGTTCTTTTTTTCTGGCGCGCTTGAAGGAATTCGAATCCCCGACCTTTCGCTTAGGAGGCGAATGCTCTATCCTGCTGAGCTACAAGCGCGTATATGTATAGTAATTTATTTGCAGGGCGATTATCAAAACCGCCCTGCATTATTTCTTTTTTAGAAACTAAGTCGCGTTTTATAATTCGTGTATAGAATTATACAGGATGAATCATATTAGCTTTGTCGAGCTTGTCACCGTTGATGCCACACTTCTCGTTTCTTCTCTTTTCAAAGAAATCGAGAGCCACCTTCTGGAACATACCATATGATAACACGTCCTCTTCCTGTTCAATCCACTCTGGGATTTCTGCTCTTAATTTCTCAAGCTCAGGCTCAAGTAAATCAGCAGGACGACAATCTACAGGCTCCATATCGCCGATGATTTTCTTTCTGAAATCAGGGTCGATTGGCATTGGTGTTGTACCGTACTTGCCGGCTACCATATCCTTGAATTCCTTAGTGCACATCTTGTAGCGCTCGCCTGTGATAACATTAAACACAGCCTGAGTACCAACAATCTGTGATGTTGGTGTTACAAGTGGTGGGTAACCCGAGTCTTCTCTCACGCGTGGAACTTCAGCGAGAACTTCAGAGAGCTGGTCCTCTTTTCCAGCCTGTTTGAGCTGAGAAAGAAGGTTTGAAAGCATACCACCAGGCACCTGATAGATAAGAGCGTTCGCATCTGTTGCGAGCATCTTCTGGTCAAGGAGTCCTGAATCCATATACTTTGTACGAAGTGTCATAAAGTAATCTCTGAGCTCTGTGAGTTCTTCGAGCTTGATACCTGTGTCGTACTGTGTACCCATGAGAGCTGCTACCATCGATTCTGTAGGAGCGTGGGATGTACCAAGTGCAAGCGGAGAGATTGCTGTGTCGATAATATCAACGCCAGCCTCGATACCCTTTAACAGACACATCGAAGCAAGACCTGAAGTTGAGTGTGTGTGGAGCTGGATTGGTAAATCAACCTCAGCCTTGATAGCCTTTACAAGGCTCTCTGTTGCGTATGGTGTAAGAAGCGCCGCCATATCCTTGATACAGATAGAATCAGCACCTGCATCAGCGATACGCTTAGCATATTCAACATAGTACTCATCAGTGAACACAGGACCTGTTGTGTAAGAAATAGCAACCTGTGCGTGAGCACCCTCTTTTTTAGCTGCTTTAATAGCAGTCTCTAAGTTTTTGATATCATTAAGCGCATCAAAAATACGGATGATACCGATACCGTTAGCAACACTGCGCTGAACGAAGTACTCAAGCACATCGTCAGCATAGTGACGGTAACCGAGCATATTCTGACCTCTGAACAGCATCTGAAGCTTTGTGTTTTTACAGTGGTCACGGATTGTACGGAGTCTGTGCCATGGGTCCTCGTTTAAAAAACGAAG
>JAZSHE010000178.1:0-4277 GCA_045533085.1 Ruminococcus sp. | reverse complement strand
ATACCTTAAACTGGTAATCTGTACCGCCTGTCAGCTTCTTGAGTACAACTGATGTTGTAGTTGTGCTTACTACTGCTGACCATGTGTCATACTTCTCGCTGTACTGATATACCCAGTACTTATTAGCACCTTCAACTGCATCCCAGCTGAACTTAACAGTTGTTGATGTAACCTCTGTTGTTACGTTCTCAACCTTTTCTGGATACACTGGAGCTACTGTTGGCTCTTCTGTTGGGTCCTCAGTTGCGTCTTCGGTTTCCTCGACAGTTTTTGGTATTACAGTAAAATAATTATAGCTCCATGAAGAATTGCCCTCAGGACGGAAATAAATTGTGCCAGGACCAATCTTCGAACCGCCTATACGATAATTATCACCACCGCTGTTATACCATCTTGTTATGCTATTTCCATCGTAGTTAACAACCTTGATCTCATCGCCTTCAGTGAAAGTATAATCAAGCATATATTCGCCCTGATTATACGCATTTTCCTTAAGGCGTCTGCTTTCATCCAAAGTACTTATACTCCAACAATCGATACCATTCAATTTGCCAACAAGGTAATATCCAGCAGGAACAGTTTCTGTCTCAAGTTCAGTTGGCTCTTCTGTTGGTTTATCAGTAACCTCTTCTGAAGGTACAACAGTTACCCCTTCGGTCGGATTTTCTGTTTCTTCTTCAGTATATGGTATTGCTGTGAAATAGAAATAAGTCCAGCTGCTGTTACCTTCTGGTCTGAAATAAATGTGACACTTACCTACTTTTTCTGTACCAATCTTGTAGTTTTCTCCACCATCGTTATACCAATTCTTAATTTGACTTCCATCGTAGTAAACAATTTTTATTTCGTCATTAAGTGCGAATGTGTAGTCAAGCATATACTCACCACTGTTGTTAGGGTTAGCAACTAACATCCGTTCTCTTGTGAGCGTTTTAACACCCCAACAATCCTGACCGCCGATTGCGCCTACAAGATAATAACCATCTTCTAAGGTATTAGTTGTAGGTGCTACAGTAGAATCGTCAGTCGACTCATCTGTAGGTTCTTCTGTTTCATCGTTTGTAGATGGCTCTGTTGGAGGAGGTGTAGGAACTTCTTTTGCCACATAATCTACATTAATTTTAAGTGTTACAGTATCAAGAGTAAAGGTGTACTCACCGCCACTCGCTACTAACGTACACTCCTGTAGATCATTCTTGCACATCGTCCAGCCGTTGCCGCTTGTTGTATCGTTGATTGTACCAGGATTGCCGAACCAGGCATCATCTTTGACCAATTTGAAAGTATATGTGCCCGCAGGCAATTCAACACTTGTCACAGCGGTTCTGTAGTCATTATAAACGAAAGGGTTTTTAGTCTTGTCCCAAGCGTTGAAGCTTCCGACAAGTGAAGCGTCTGATTGAGAATTTACAACAGAATTATCAATTATAGACCATGTTCCTTCTGAAGTATCCCAGCCGTCAGCGATTTTAAAATAGTTGTGATTATTTGAAATTCCCATATCACCGGTACGATTCCAGACATTATCCCAAGAATTAGAAGTTGTAGAAGGATTCATTCTTGCAAAAATACACTGTGTCCAAACACCGCTCGGTAATGCCGCTTCAAAAATACCATCATTATCAGCATCTGTAAAGTTAACCCAACTGTTATTTGAACCATTCCAGATATATACAGCAAAGCGGGCATTGTCACTTTTCCAGGACTGTGATGGTTTGAAATAAAGTTTATCGCTCACACCTGTATTATATCCGTAAAAATATCCACCTTTATAAATAGAGGTATATGCGTTAAACGAGTGACCACCAGAAGTTGGGGTCTGATTACTGCCGCCATCATTGAATACAACATTACAAGTTTCGTAACCTTGCGGTATATCCATATAATACAAACCGAGAGTGCTATCATACGACATAGCTTCACCAGGCCAGCTAGTAGGATATTCGTTATCAGCGTTGTAAATATATGCATTGACTGCGGTCCAGTTAGTACTATCGTTATCAAAATAAATTTTAAGTTGAGTATCAGGATGAAGTTTTTTATAATAACGAATCAAAGTGTCGGTTGTAGTTCCGCCTGTTGCAGTAGCAACGAGCTTAACATCATCACCATATTCAGTAGAACAACCAACAGAGATGACATCACCGCTGTTATATGAGCGCACGCTATCATCGTTGATTGAATAGGTACCACTTGTAGCTTCGCTGTAAGTGAGTTTTACATCAAGGGTGTCCCCTCTGAAAGCCTGTGTGTTTTTATCGGCATAAACAACAGAAGGATAACTGTACACAACAGCGATACCCGAACTACCGATTTCACCGCTGATTTTTCCATTAGCAACTGTGAAGTGGTTACCTGTAATTGCATCAGTATAAACTCCATCATACATTTTATGAGCAATAACAGAAACAGAAGTTGAGCCACCAGCTGCATTAACAAGAACTACACCAGTGTTACCACGTTCGTTGTATACGATGTTTCCTGATGTTGCGAGATATTCTGAGTGACCAGCAAAGATGTTTTTAAAGCGATTTATAGCTTTTACCTCTTTGTCAGCCCAGGCAGTAATATCAGCATCACCCAGCATTGTAGTTGAGTTGTTTTCAGGGCGTGCGAGATACAAACCACAAACTTTTGCACGAGTACCAACAATAGCCCATGTTTTTTTCATATTTTCATTTGAAATCCATATAGAGTCATTATCAGCATAATATGTATCATGTGACTCATTCCACTGAACTGTCTTATCAGTAGCAGCACCGTTAGAGATGTTTGATATACAAGCTCCAGAAGCGTTACCTGATGCGATTGCGTTGCGGATGTTATTACCTGTTGCACTATCAGTAACACTCATATAGTCAGTATAAGCGTTGATGCTGAGACCACCACCAGGACTACCAAGAATCTCTCCATAATAATATGGAGTAATTCCTCTTGTCTGCTGTGCATGATACGTAGCAGTGCCAAGAACATTCGGCCAAAAATCAGAAGCAGTACCAGAAGCATCTGATGGAGTTTCAATATGCTTCGCAGCATCGAAACGGAAACCATCCGCACCGGCATCAATACACTCTTTCAAAAAATTAATAGCATAATTCTGAACTTTTGTGTTACTTGTATTAAGGTCAGGAAAACCACTAAGGCAATTATGCGTGACATCATATCGATCATCCCAGTTAGAAGTATTCCAATCAATAGAATACCAACAATCAGGGTCATCTTTAAGATCACTCGGTATCTGCCCATTAATTGTGTTTTCAGTGTAATCATTAGCCATGTGATTAAACACTGTATCAACAATAACTTTCACTCCATATTTATGCGCTTCTGCGCACATTGCCTCAAACTGTGTTTTAGTGCCAAGAGCATTCCATGAGTTCTGCTCAATATTAAAATTGATTGGCTGATAATATACCCATGCAGTATTCTCTACAGTATTCCATGACTCAGTAGTAGATTCTTTTGAAGACTGAACCGGTGAAGTCTGAATAGCTGTAAACCCCTGACTTGCTATGAGTTGCATATTCTTTCTGATATTATCAAATGACCAGTTCCAACAATGCAGGATCTGACCGTATTGAACATTATCAACCAGACCATAGTCAACAGATTCGGCACTTGCATCAATATCGGTAAAATCACAAAGAACAAAGCACGAAAAAGTTACGCAAATCACAAGAATTAAGCTGATAATTCTCTTAAACATAATTTCCTCCATAATACAATATTTTACATATATGTTTATTTTACAATATCTACGCTAATTAATTCAAGATATATAAACACTAAACTTTCAAATGCGTTCTTGTATATTATTAACAACAAAAAGGTGTCTACCTATATAATAGATAGACACCTTGATAGTCATTATAAACAATCGATAATAAGTATTAAACTTATGACTTATCGTTATCGTCGAAAATATCGCCACATTCAGGACAGAACTTTGGTGGGTTGTGTGGGTCCTCCGGAGTCCAGCCACACTTATCACACTTATAAAGTGGGGCACCCTCAGGTTTCTTCTGACCGCACTGCTGACAGAACTTACCCTGATTTACTGCGCCACAAGCACAAGTCCAGCCGTTTGCTTCAGGCTTCTTCGAACCACATTCAGGACAGAAGTTGCCTGAAACGTTTGCACCACAAGAGCACTTCCAACCATTCTGAGCTACAGGCTCTGGCTTCTTAGCACCACACTGTGGACAGAAGTTGCCAGAAACATCTACACCGCACGCACATTTCCATGTATTCTGAGGCTGTGCAGCCTGCTGTGCCTG
>JAZSHE010000108.1:0-3323 GCA_045533085.1 Ruminococcus sp. | reverse complement strand
AGGCGCTCTTCAATCTGCTCAAGACGGTACGGGTCGCTGTCGATATCTGACACGGCATCTTCGATGAGTTCAGAAATATCCTTGAGCTCGTACAAAGCGTTAGCAAGTCGGTCAGATAAACTAACGAGTGACTCCTGATATCCGGATGCAGCAGATACTGATGCAAAAGCATCGTCTGTCATATTTATAACACCATCGATGTCATCGTCGCCGTCTAATACAGACTTTGCTCTGATGAGAGCTTTGGTGATTTTATCGCTGTTTAGTAATATATTTTTTTCTGCAGTAAGAGCGTCTGTTTCACCAACAACTATATCGGCTGATGAAAGCTCATCCACCTGATAACGCAGTAAATCAATCTGTGCAAGACGTGAAGCTTCGTCATCGTTTGCATTTTCTAGCTCTTCTTTGACTTTTACATACTCATTGTAAACAGAGCGATACTGAGCTAAAAGCGCACTGTCACAGGCAAGAGCGTCGATGTAATGCAAATGCAGTGACGGCGACATAAGCTCAGCGTTATCGGACTGGCCGTGGATGTTCACAAGGTACGCAGAAAGCTCTCTGAGCGCTGAAACAGTGGCAGGTCGGCTGTTGATGCGACAGTTGTTCTTACCCGAAACAGTCATCTCACGGGATAAAATAACCATTGAATCCTCAACCTCAAATCCGAGAGCCGCCGCCTTTTTTTCGACATACTTTGAAACATCGGTAAAGGTAGCGCTGACAAATGCGCTGTTGCAACCGTTACGGATAATCTGCTTGCCGGTACGCTGTCCGAGCACTGCGTTGATAGAATCAATAACAATACTTTTACCTGCACCGGTTTCACCTGTCATAACATTGAATCCATCGGTGAAATCAATATTTGTTTTTTCAATTACTGCTATATTTTCGATATACAGATTAGATAACATACTTCAAAAACTCCTGAGTGTAAGCTCTGGCGGTATCTTCGCTTTTACATACAATAAAAATCGTATCGTCACCGGCGATTGTACCCACTATCGATTCGTACTGCATCGAATCAAGAGCTGCACAAACAGCCTGTGCCATACCCGCGTAGGTTTTTACAACAACCATATTCATAGCATAATCTACGCTGACAACGGAAGTATCAACCAGATTGAAGAAGCCGTTTTTGGCAGCAGAAAAATTCTGTGATGGTGCCTGATAGCGGTACTTTCCGCTGGAATCAAGCGACTTTGTGAGTCTGAGCTTTTTGATATCTCTGGACACGGTTGACTGTGTAACATCGAACCCCTCCTGTCTGAGATAGTCCAGAAGCTCATCCTGAGTTGTAATCGGAAATCGGTTGATAAGCTCAACGATTTTTGTATGTCTGTTAGATTTCATCAGTTTTTCTCCTTTAACTTTTCGTTAAGCAGAGTGTAAAAGTTTTTCTCTTTGAGAATTATAAGTTCAAGATAATCGTCAGATTTTGTAATAGTGATGCGGTCGCCTTTCTGAATTTCAACATTAGTCTGACCGTCAACGACAAGATAGCTGTGGCTGATTTCAGCGTTGTCTACAGTAGCGGTCAGCACAGCATCCTCGCTGAAAACAACCTGTCTAGATGACAGAGCGTGTGGACACATCGGAGTGAGCAAAATACAGTTCATATCAGGCTCAATAACTGGTCCGCCGGATGAAAAGCTGTAGGCTGTTGAACCAGTCGGTGTGGCAAAAATCATACCATCGGCACGATAGGTTATGATTCGCTCGTTATTGAGCAACACTGAAATATCGATAATTGGCTTTAAAACGTCGCGTGTAATAGCCGCTTCGTTCACAGCAACAAAACGCTGTATACTTTCGCCTCGCTTGAGTTCGACGTTGAGCAGCATCCTGCGCTGAATCCTGTAGTCGCCTTTTAAGAGCTTTTTCAGCTCAGCGATTTCATAGTATTCAAGTCCTGCTACAAAACCGATGCGACCCATATTGACACCAATCATCGGCTTTTTGTATGTAGCGGCAAATTTCGCGTTATGGATAATTGTGCCGTCACCACCAACTGTAACTGCAGCGTCACAGAATCTTATTACTTCTTCATCGGTGTCAAAATAGTTGACGTACTTTTCATATTCATTAAGGATTATTAATTCTTTTACAGAACTATTTAGTAATATTTCGGCATCATTTGAAAGCAGGAGCTGAGCAATCTGCTGAGCACAAACGAGTGCCTGAGATTTATCGGTATTAATAACAAGTCCGATTTTCATAATATCACCGCTTAAATATTATTTATCAAGTTGTGAGTGGGATTCTTCGACAACAGCTGTGGCTGTTTTGTCGGTTAACAGCTGTGGCGTCTCAGCCTTTTTGATATATATGAGATATTCGATGTTGCCCTGTGGTCCTTTTATCGGAGAAAAGTCGAGTCCCGACACAGAATATCCGTTGTTCAGGCAGAAATCGATGATGGTTTCAACCACGTCGATATGAACCTTTTTATCTCTAACTACACCGTTTTTGCCGACGTTTTCTTTGCCGGCTTCAAACTGAGGTTTGATAAGACACACAGCCTCGCCGTTGTCTGCAAGAAGTTCACGTGCAACAGGTAAAATCAGTTTGAGCGAGATAAAAGAAACATCAACAGAAAAGAAGTCGATTTTGTCAGGAACCTGCTCGTCAGTTACATAACGCATATTTGTGCGTTCGAGGTTTACAACACGCTCGTCGTTGCGTAATTTCCACGCAAGCTGACCATAACCAACGTCAACAGAGTAGACTTTTTTAGCTCCGTTTTGCAGCATACAGTCGGTAAAACCGCCTGTCGATGCACCGATGTCCATTGTTATTTTGTCAGCAAGTGTAATTGGAAAGCTGTTCATAGCTTTTTCGAGCTTGTATCCACCGCGACTGACATATTTCTGGGTATCTCCTCTGACTTCAAGCGGTAGGTTTTCGTCGTAAGAAACGCCGCATTTGTCGGCTTTCTGATTGTTGACATAGACCTGTCCCGCCATTATGATAGCCTTCGCCTTTTCTCTGCTTTCAGCAAAGCCTCTTTCGTAAACTAAAACATCAAGTCTTTTTTTCATTTTATCTCCATCAATCGTTTTTAATAATATCGCACATAGATTCATAGTCGAGGT
The DNA here is from genome assembly GCA_045533085.1 of Ruminococcus sp. GTDB lineage: Bacteria > Bacillota > Clostridia > Oscillospirales > Acutalibacteraceae > Ruminococcoides. The sequence continues at coordinate 225 of JAZSHE010000108.1, read as the reverse complement.
GGTTTTCTATGAGTGCATCCGAAACTGTCGAGTGCGGAATGAATCTGTCCTCGATTGCAGTAATCTTATACAAACCTGTATAGCCGATTTTAGTCAGCTCGTAATCAAAGGTCTCACCGATACCACCGGCAAGGATTCCTTCTTCGAAGAAATGTATTTTTTCAAAGCCTTTTGCAAATTCGATAGCGTTTTTGTCAATAGGCTTAATTCTACATAATTTGAGAA
>JAZSHE010000002.1:0-5344 GCA_045533085.1 Ruminococcus sp. | reverse complement strand
GCTGTCAAATGTAGCACCGCCCCAACACTCAAGTGAATAGAATCCTGCCTTATCCATCTTGTCGAGGATAGGAAGCATCTCATCGAGTGTCATACGTGTAGCGATCAAAGACTGATGAGCATCACGCAGAGCAGTTTCAGTAATCTTAATCTGTTTTGCCATAAAACTCACCTTTGATTATGATAATGTAACGAGTGTCTGACCTGAGTCAACAGACTCGCCTTTATTTACATTTACAGTAGCAACTGTGCAGTCAGCAGGAGCTTTGATTTCGTTTTCCATCTTCATAGCTTCCAAGATAACTAATACATCGCCCTTCTTAACAGCCTGTCCTGCTGTAACGTTCACAGCGAGGATTGTACCAGGCATTGGAGATGGAAGTGGCTTTGCGTCTGCAGGTGCAGCAGGAGCAGCAGGAGCAGCAGGTGCCTCAGCCACAGCTGGTGCAGCAGGAGCAGCAGGTGCAGGAGCTACAGCAACAGGAGCAGCAGCGCCGTTAACTTCTTCTACCTGAACATCGTATGTTACACCATTAACGGTGATTCTGAGATTTTTCATAATAATCGTCCTTTCTATATATCAAGTAATGATTAATCAGATTGTGCCGTGTTTCTTTGGCATTGTCTCAACGCGCTTTGATGAAAGCATTGAGAGTGCCTGAGCTACCTTTGCTCTGAGCTGAGTGTCTGCGATTACATCGTCAACATAGCCGTTTGCCGCAGCATTAACAGCAGAAAACTCACGCTGAGCAAACTCGCTTGCTTTTTCGTCCTGCTGTGCAACAGGAACTTTCATTGTATCAGGCTCCATGATAAACGCAAGAGCCTTTGGATTAACTGGTGAAACAACAGCGTTATTAAGAGCAAATATGATATCAGATCCTGATGCCTGTCCCGCAAGCGCGATGTATGTTGCGCCTACAGCTTCACCCTTGATAATAGCGATTTTAGCAGTAGTAGCTTCAGCATAAGCCACTGTAACTCTGCTTGCACTCTTGAGAGAAGAAAATCCCTTTGCGTCAACGACAGTTACAACCGGAATCGAGAAAGCGTCACAGAAGCGGACAAATTTAGAAATCTTCTGACCGCCCTTACAGTCGATGATATCGCCATTAGTAGCAACAAAACCTACTGTCTCGCCGTTGACCCTGCCAAAAGCTGTTTTTACAATATCTGTGAACTCTTCGTTTACAAAGCAAAGTGACTCAGCGTCAGCAATCATGCAAACCTCACACTCTGCGTTTTCCTTCGGAGCAACGGCATCATCAACAGGAGCCGCTTCAAGGTTGTTCGATGGAAAATATGTCACTAAATCCTGAGCTTTTCTGATACACTCATCTGTGTTCTCGCACACAAAGTTAGCGATACCCTTCTTAGCGTTATAAGCCGCATCAGCTGTCTTTGGAGCTACTTCGATAGAGAGCTCAGCGTTTTCTGACATAATGATAAAGTCCGAAGCAGCAGCAGTCAGTGCTGTTGTTGAAAAGCAAGTACCGAGCACAACAGCTATCTGTGGCACAACACCTGAGATAGAAGATGCCTTTGATAAAATCTCGCCATAAGCATAGAGCAGGTCATTCTTCTGTGTGAGTCTGCCACCCTTGCTGTCATAAAAACCAACAACAGGAGCACCTGTAGTTTTCGCAAGATCATAGATTCTTGCAATTTTCTTAGCCTGAGCTTTACTCATCGCACCAGAAGCTACATCACAGTTCTGAGCAAAAGCGTACACAGGCATACCCATTACGGTACCGTAGCCTGTCACAGCCTCCGCAAAGTCACTTTCCGACTTCACAAGTGCGTCTGTTTCACAAAAACTGCCATCGTCAAAAAACTTGTTCAGAATCTCGACAGCGGAAGTTTTGTTGAGTTCTTCTCTAAGCTTGTTAACATCTGAAAAACTCATTTTATTTCCTCCTAAAAGTGTTAATTCACGTTAGATAACATCCTAATCTTCGTCATTATATAGTATATCTTAAATGCCATAAAAATACAAGAAAAAATCGATGTTTAAATGATTAATTGTTACATCCTTTAAACAACAGCTGAAGATTTGTCGTTAATTTATCTCCGTTTTCAGAAAAAGCGAAATTTGATAGTATATCAAATAATTCCAATTTAGAACATTCGATGTAATAACACGAATGATTCAATGCATACGAGCCAAGGCTTTTTATCAGCGTGTCAGCGATAATGTAGCTCTCACCTTTGAGCTCTCTGTCACAGTAGTAAACCTCGAATCCCACAATATCGAGCACGTATCCGTTCTGGACAAAAGCTACGTAGCCTTTCTCAACACCATCGTCATCACACATCAACACAACAGCATTTTTACTCTGATATTTTTCTAAAACAGAAATATCTTTTTTCGGCGAAATAGAAAGCACCTCTACCCCTCCTTATCTCTGGTTCTTGTTCGGGTTAGGGTCGTGTGAAAGTCGCTTTATTTCATCAGCAGACAGATCACGATACATACCTTGCTTCAATCCACCGAGCTTTACTGTACCGATTGCGACTCTTTTGAGTCGGGCAACCTCAAGGCCGAGCGATTCACACATACGTCTTATCTGTCTGTTTCTGCCCTCACGGATAACAATTTCAAGCACAACTCTGCCCTCTTGCTTTGTTACAACTCGAACCTGAGCAGGAGCTGTCTTTCTGCCATCAAGCACAATACCCGTCTGCAGCTTTTCCACCATTTCCTCGGTAATAGCAGGACGGACTGTTACACGATAAACCTTGTTGATGTGCTTTTTCGGATGCATAATGTGGTTTGCGAACTCACCATCATTAGTGAGCAACAACAAGCCCTCGGAGTCCTTATCGAGTCTGCCGATAGGATACACACGCTCTTCGATATCCTCGATAAGCTCAGCGACACATCTTCTGCCTCTCTCGTCGCTCATTGTTGTCACATATCCGCGAGGTTTGTGAAGCATTATGTATCTGTACTTTGGCTTTGCGGCAGCAGTGACACGTTTACCTTTTACGTAAACCTTGTCGCTGTATGGATCGACCTTGTCACCGATAACAGCTACTTTACCGTTTACTTTTACACTGCCTCTGCGTATAAGCTCTTCACATTTTCTGCGGGAGTCAACTCCACAGTCAGCGAGCATTTTCTGTAATCTTACCAGTTCCTTTTTCATAAATCCTCCGCTATCCTTTAAACACGTTAAAAAATCTTTCCAAAAAACCCTTTTTACTATCTTCTTTTTGCTTGACTTCAATTGATGTATACAGTGGTGTCTGACTTACCACCTCACCGTCAAGCTCGTATATTATCATTCCCACACACTCATGAGCTGTTATCGGTGCATATAAAAACTTCGGGATGTAAACCTTTCTTTCAACACGGGCTATATCTTCAGTTTTCAACACAACTTCCGGTTGGTTTTTGAAGTAAAGCCCAATTTCATCCTTTTCTCCACCGACAACGTCAAGTTTGTAGGTCGAATTATCAAAATTTTCAACCGCCTTGTAGTGTTCAAAACCATAGTCATACAAAGCGATGTGATCACTCCAGTCAGATGGAGCATTAAATGTCACCGCGATAAGGGTAACACCATCTTTTTTCGCAGCAGACACAAGACACCTTCCTGCACTTTTGGTATAGCCTGTTTTACCGCCGATACAGTACTCATAAAGCGACAACAAACGATTGTGATTGTTATATGTCACACTTTTCTGTGGTGTCAGAAAATCAACAGTCATAGAAGTACTTTTTGTAATCTCGCAAAACCGCTCATTCTTCAAACAATGCGTCATCAGCTTTGCCATATCTACAGCCGTCGTGTAGTGATTATCGTCATCCAGTCCGGACGGTGTGACAAAGTTGGTGTTTTCCATACCGATTTGTCTGGCGCGCTCATTCATAAGCCTGCTAAAGCTTTCAAAATCAGAAGAAACAGTGAGCGCCGTAGCATTTGCCGCATCGTTACCCGATGCCATCATCATCCCAACAGCCAGAGAAGAAAGATGCACGCTATCTCCTACTTTGAGATACATCGAGCTGCCCTCGCTTATCATCTCTTCCCTGAATTTCACCACAACGTCTGATTTTTCACAGCTTTCAAGTGCCAGCAGAGTAGTCATAAGTTTTGTTGTGGAGGCAGGTTTCATTCTATCGTGTGCATTATTCTGCAGTATGATTGTGTCATTCTCAACACAATACAGCACATAAGCCTGTGCACAAACAGTTGGACTTTCGGCACAGGCTGTAATATTCATATTTAAAAAAATCAAAGCGCAAATCACAGCGATACCCACTGCTTTTTTCATAATATCACCCTGTGATATATATGAATTTTACGCTTGATATATACTATCAGATGTCGAACTCGTCGATGTCTTTATCGAGGTCAGAAGTATCGATATCGCTATTCTTATCCTTTTTGAAAAGCTCAGTAACTTTGTCAAAAATCTCAGGCACCATGGAAACAATACGGTCCATAGCACCATCGTATTTCTCGATAGGAATAAGCTTAACGTCACCCTTGCTTACATAGAGAAAAGCAACAGGATTGATAGTAACACCGGCACCACTACCGCCACCAAAGCACTCCTTGCTTTCTTTCTTGGTAGGAAGGTCAGAGCCACCGGACGCAAAGCCGTAGCTGACCTTTGACACAGGAATGATTGTTGTGCCGTCAGGTGTAGTAATCGGGTCACCGATTATAGTATTGACGTCAATCATTTCTTTGATTTTTTTCATAGTGGTATCCATTAAACCGTTGATTGGATGATCCATAGAAACTCTCCTTTATATTATCTTGAATATCTTATCCATAAAAGTCTGAACAATGCTTTTAGTGTATATTTCAGCACATAGTAAACCCTGATGTAAAACTGTGAATCAGCCAAAACTTTCATTTTTGCTTCATCATCGAAGTCAGGGGTAACATTGACGTTGTAATCCTCACACTTTGCAGTTGAGCAAATAACCGAAACAGCAGGATACACAACACCGCACAACTTTCCGTATTTCAACGCTGTATCAGCGGCGTCTTCTCCCACAACAGTGAGGCTGATGTCAAATTTTTCTATGACTACATTTGTGAAAAGCCCTTTGACAGTTGACGATGCAAGTTTCACAACTTCAGAAAGCATCGAAACAAACCCACTCACACCCTTTTTGTCACTGAGGTTTTTGACAACAGAAGGCTTTTTAAGTCGGATCGTAGCCATGTCGTTCTGTGAGCCAAGGAGTTGCTGCTTGCTGTTGTCTTCCTAAGACCGCTTGGCCTCCGACTTGACGATGCAAGTTTCACAACTTCAGAAAGCATCGAAACAAACCCACTCACACCCTTTTTGTCACTGAGGTTTTTGACAACAGAAGGCTTTTT
>JAZSHE010000140.1:0-3213 GCA_045533085.1 Ruminococcus sp. | reverse complement strand
CCTGGTTACCGTCAGCACCGCAGCTGTCCTGCTCGGGGATTGTAACAGTGAAGGATGCGCCGCCGATTTCATCCAGAGCAAAACCGCAATCCTCAGCAAGTGTGAAAACGGGAGCGTCTGCCTCGCCTGTGGAAACAACCATGATACCATAGTTACCGTTGCCGCTGTTCTCGATGTAACCTGCAGGGTTTACATTGGAGCCCCAGGGCTTGAAGTTTGCGCTTGCTACAGAAGCAAGAGCAGTTGTTGCAACTGCAGCAGCTGCAACAGCAGAAAGAATCTTTGTGATCTTCATAACGAAAAATCCTCCTTAAAGATTTGGCTCACCGCTCTGAACAGCGGTGAAATAAATTTACCTTAGCTAAGGTCAAGCTATGCATCGGGACATAGCTACCCTTGTATATCAATATACCATTTTCTTGCCCCTTTCGTCAATGTGCAATTTGTATAAATCTTCACTTTTATTTTAGACTAATTATGCAATTTTATCTAATCCGTTCAAAATTTGCTTGGTATTTGGCTTTACAAAGCGTTTTTCTTTATTGGTCAATATCCCCAATGATAATTATCTGTACTGAAAAAAATTCTGATCTAATAAATTTTTGCCCTTTTCCACTGAGATTATGCGTCTTTTCGCACTTAATCGACAATAAATTTTATCCTGCTCACCAAAACCTATTGAAAAAAAATATGCTTTATGTTATAATGATAGAGCTTACTTTGATCGTGTTATTTCATTGGACACATGAAACGTCCACTTATTCAGACAGCAAAATTATAATTTGAATGCTGGTATCTTTGCACTTTCATTTATATACGCCTCTTTAGTTAAATGGATATACCAGCCCCCTCCTAAGGGGCAGTTGTAGGTTCGATTCCTACAAGGGGTGCCACAGTCCAAAAAAGCCACGCTTTGCGTGGCTTTTTTGGACGTTGCAACGTTTTTTACTTCGATTTTCCCTTATGGAAAATCGATTTCTCTTTGCGAAACTGAAAAACACCACGGGCGCGTTCTCCTTTTTTATTGTGCACTTCCGTGTGTGACTTTTGAGTGTTACACGCTTTATCCATTCCACCGTATCAGAAAGGAACAACATGAACAACTACGAACATCTTTCCCGATTTTCAAAGGCCGAGCTGATTCAGCTCATCGAAATATACTCAAAGAACTGGCTTGCGATGGACGGCGTATGGTTCCAGTCCGTCGAAAGCAAGCTCGGCATGGACGAGGCGATGTATCACGACGCCGAAGCCTGGCGCCGCTTCACTGTTATTGAAGCGAGAAAGATCAAGACTTTTCTTAAGCTCCCTGAAAACTCGGGTATCGAAGGTCTTGCCGAGGCACTGAAGCTCAGATTTTATGCAAACATCAACGAGGACAGGATAGATATAGACGGCGATACGCTGATATACACATCAGTAAACTGCAGGGTACAACGTGCACGTGAACGCAAAGGAATGCCGTTTCATCCCTGCAAAAGTGTTGGCATCATCGAATACAGCGGCTTTGCAAAGGAGATAGACGACCGATTCACCTGTGAGTGCATAAGCTGCTATCCCGACATAGCCGACAATTCCTGCTGCTGCAAGTGGAAATTTACATTAAACAAATAAAAAAGAGGGCACAATGCCCTCTCTAATATATATTATAATAGTATCAATCGTTATAATACATTTTTATAAAATCCTCAGCAAGCTTTACCGAGCCATCGATGCCAAGCACCGAGCTGTCGAGGCATAACTGATAGTTCTGAGGCTGTCCCCAGCGTTTATCTGTGTAGTAATTATAATAAGAAGTACGCTGCTTATCTACACGCTTCACATAGTTCTCGGCGTGACGTTCCTCGATGCCATAAACTTCGATCGCACGCTTCACGCGCTGCTCAAACGGTGCCGATATAAACAGATTTATTACTCCGTTGAAATCACGCAGGGCATAATCGGCACATCTGCCGATAATAACGCAGGATTGCTCCGAGGCGATCTTCTGGATGGCGTTGAGCTGTGCAAAGAACAGTGTATCATCAAAGGGAATTCCACCCTGTCCATAAGTCGTGGAAAGCAGATACAAAAAGCTGTTGGTGCGCTTTTCGTCGTTTTCTTCAAAATGATTCTTATGGATGCCACTGTGTTCTGCGGCAAGCTCCAGAAGCTTGTTGTCATAAAACTCTATACCCAGCGACTTTGCAAGCTTTTCGCCGATCTCTCTGCCGCCGCTTCCGTACTGTCTTGTTATGGTAATGATCTTTCTTGACATAATAGCACCTCCAGACGCAGGACATTCCCCTGTCCCATGCGTATATTTTCTATATACATTATAGCATACGCGCCCGAACTTGTCACCACTTTTCACAATATTTTCTTTTGATTAAACGGATTTTTGTATAAATTCACAGCAAATTATCAAAAAACTTAGACAAAAAAGCAAAACGGCACTGATCTGCAGTGCCGTTTTTTAATTATACATATCAGGTTTTAAGCGACCTCAGATCACTTTACGATGTACTCACCGATCTCAGCGAGGAAATCGTTGCAGGAATCGCTGTGAATGTTCAGTGTCAGCTCCTTGGAGAGGTCGAGACTGAAGATGCCCATGATGGACTTTGCATCGATAGCATATCTGCCGGAAATGATGTCTACATCGTAGTCGCACTTTGTAACGATGTTCACGAAATTCTTAACGTCATTGATTGTGTTGATGTTGATCTTAGCTGTTGTCATAACTGTACGTCCTTTCTGCAATTGCTGTGGTATTGTGTATGATACCACAGTGTTTTTCTTTTGTCAACGGGAATTTTGCCGGTTTTCTGCTTATTTTGCCGCGAATTTTGCGATCTCCTCGTAAAGCTCGTCTGCACCCTTGCCCTCGCCTCTGATGACCATATCGAGGGGCTTTGCGAGATCAAGGCTGAAGATACCCATGATAGACTTTGCGTCCACCGCGTATCTGCCTGAGATCAGATCACAGTCGAATTCATACTTATTGGTGATGTTTACAAATTCCTTTACGTCTTCGATCGTGCCAAGCATAATTTTGAGTTCCTTCATTAAAATCGCCGCCTTTCATTGTTTTGTTTAGTTGTCTTTTGTTGTCTTTGTGTACAAGTCTTTATCTATCTTTTCGGTTATTTTTGCTAACCTCAATATAAATATAGCAACAAAATAAAAAATAGTCAATAGCTTATTGCAAAATTCGGAATAATCAAGTATAAT
>JAZSHE010000019.1:0-7049 GCA_045533085.1 Ruminococcus sp. | reverse complement strand
AAGCTTCTATGGGTCTCAAGTTCTTACTCAAGTGCTTAACAGCTGTTCTTATCGCTTGTGCTCTTATGGTTCTTTACGTAACAGTAAGATTCAAGATTATCGGCGGTCTTTCAGCCGGTGTTATGGCACTCGTTGCTCTTTTCCACGACGTTGCTATGATTTACTTCATGTACGTTATCTTCCGTATGCCAATCGACTCTAACTTCATCGCTGTTGTTCTTATGATTCTGGGTTACTCACTCAACGATACAATCGTTATCTACGACAGAGTAAGAGAAGAGAGAAAGCTCGCTGGCCCTAAGGCAGATCTCGCAGAAGTATTCAACCGCAGTGCATCTTCTGTTATGAAGCGTACAATCAGCACATCTATCACAACACTTATCGCTATCGGTACAGTTTACGTTGTAGCTACTATCTTCGGTCTTGATTCAGTTCAGGGCTTCGCTCTTCCAATGATGATCGGTGTAATCTCAGGTTGCTACTCATCACTTTGTATCGCAGGTCCTCTCTGGGTTATGTGGCAGAAGAGAGAGAAGAAAGAAAACAACTAATCTTTTCTTTCTCTATATAATATTTTCCAAATCAGGCAGTTCGCTCTGTTTTAAACGGAGCAGCTGCCTTTTTGTTTTTTTAGAAATTGATAAAAACTCTTCAGCGTGTTTTTCTTTGGCTTCTTCTCTCAGGTCACACAGAGCATCAAAAATTTCGTTTGACTGTTCATGTAGCAGAAAAAGCTTAAACACTTTATCTGTTTTATACCATTCTTTTATTGTTTTACTGAGCAATTCATCTGCACTGTTGAATTCTTTTTTAGAAATATAATTGTCCGCTTTAGCGAGTATGTTGCTGTAATAATCACATTCCTTTCGTACAATGCTGAACTCAGAAAATGCTATCACACAGCATATCAGAAGCAGTGTTACAGCCGCCCATATCCGTCTCATTGATTGTCCTCCTGATTTTTCATCACGCTGATGCTACCGTTTGTTTCCACGATTGCATATTTGATTTCGTTCACATCAAAAATCTCCTGCTGTCTCAACAGGCTGTACAAATCCTCGTAGCTGATTCTCAACTTTCTAAGCTCAGATTCAAGTATTTTTCCGTCTTTTATTATTACCACGGGATTTCCGCATATAATGTTTCTGAACTTTGAGCTTTTCAGCATAAGTATGCTGACGATTATTTCAAGCGACACAAGAATCATAATCGGCAGAAAACCCGAAAAAAGCGGTTGTTCCGTGCTTTGCATAGGGATTGCTGCGATGTCAGAGATAATGAGTGTTATAACAAGCTCGGATGTCTGCAAATCACTGACCTGACGCTTTCCCATCAGCCTTACCGCCAGTATTATAAATGCGTATAATAGCACTGTTCTTATCAACAAAATCAACATAATATCACCAAGATTATTTTACACAGGAATATTTTGCTTATACATTTTGAGCCGGTGTACTGTAAGGTGTGAAAAATATGCAAAAAATATGCATATTTTCGATAAAATGTTCTTTTATAGGTTTAAAAATCTTTCGTTTAGGAGTATAATTGAATCTGTATAAGTGTAACCATATCAATTAACAAATACATTTAGAAAGTCGGTGCGATTATGAAAAGCGAATACAGTGTATCTTTGAAAAAAATCATTGACGAAATGAACCTTAAAGAGTTCTATATGCCTGACGATCCTGAAAATCTCTTCGTCTGCTCCAGCAGTATTGATAGACCGGGACTTCAGCTTGTCGGACATCTTGATTATTTTGATGACAGCCAGATAGTAGTTCTGGGTATGACTGAGTACACCTTCCTTCGAAAGCTCGATGAAGAAGAACGAATCAAGCACCTCGAACCTATCCTGTCCCGCAGACCTCCTGCTGTTATTATCGCGCGAGACATCACTCCGACTGAGGTTATGATTAACTGCGCAAAGAAATACGAGGTACCACTTCTTACCACAGCTGATGATACATCAATTCTCACAGCTGCTCTCGTATCATTTTTGAACGTTGAGCTTGCCCCTCGTATTACACGTCATGGTGTACTTGTTGAGGTTTACGGCGAGGGTTGTCTGCTCATAGGCAACAGCGGTGTTGGTAAATCAGAAACTGCTATCGAACTTATCAAGCGTGGTCACCGTCTTATTGCTGACGATGCTGTCGAGATTAAACGTGTATCGAAGAAATCGCTCGTTGGTTCTTCTCCTGATAACATCCGCCATTTTATCGAGGTAAGAGGCATCGGTATCATCAACGCACGTCGTATTTTTGGTATGGGCGCTGTTAAGATGAGCGAAAAAATCGACCTTGTTATCAATATGGAACTGTGGGATTCCACCAAAGTCTACGACAGAATGGGTATGGATAACGAGTATATGGAGATTCTCGGAATCGAAGTTCCTGTTGTAACCATTCCTGTAAAGCCTGGTCGTAACCTTGCGATTATCATCGAGGTTGCCGCTATGAATCAGCGTCAGAAGAAGATGGGATACAATGGTGCGAGAGAGCTGTTACAGAACCTTGGTATGGATATCGGCCCTGACGATATGGGCAAAAAGAAAATTGAAACTAACTGGTGATTAAATGAATATTATTGCAGATTTACACACACATACGGTTGCGTCTACTCACGCGTTTTCAACTATTACCGAAATGGTCGGTGCCTCAAAGGAAAAAGGACTTTTCTGTCTTGGTGTTACTGACCACGGTATGAAAATGGTTGGCGCACCTGATGAGATATATTTCAGAAATCTTCACGTTCTCGGTGATTATATCGATGGGATAAGAGTGCTCAAAGGAATCGAGGCTAATATTGCTGACTTCAACGGACGACTCGACGCTGATGATAAACTTCTCAAACACCTCGAATGGGTGGTCGCGTCGCTTCATTCGATAACAATCGATGACGGTCAGCCTGATGTTGAAAAATGCACTTCAGCATATCTTGCTGTTTGTGATAATCCTTATGTCAACGTTATCGGTCACTCCGGCTCGGATTATTATGCTTACGACTACGAAACCGTTGTTAAACGCTGTGCACAGACATCAACTCTGGTTGAAATCAACAGCGCCGCTTTGAGAAACGGAAGAAGCAACATCAATAACTGCATCGAAATTGCACAGCTTTGTAAAAAGCACAACGCTCGTATCGTTGTTGACAGCGATGCTCATATACTTACTGATGTAGCAAACGTACCTGAGGCAATCAAAATGCTCGAAGATATCAACTTCCCGTGCGAGCTTGTTGTCAATTCAAGTGTCGACAACCTCAAAGAATATTTTAAAGAGAAAAACATTTCATTCTAACGGAGGATATATGTACGATCTTCAGATAATCAGAGATTTAGCCACAAAGTTCGGCTTTGAATATACAGAACAGGAACCGCTTTCAAAGCACACCACATTCAAAATCGGCGGCAACGCTGATATGTTTGTTACTGTTTACAATGAAACTCAGCTCAGAGAAGTTGTCACAGCGTGCAAAGAAAACGATATTGAGCTTTTTGTCATCGGAAAGGGTAGCAACCTTCTTGTTTCTGATGAAGGTATGAGAGCTGTTGTACTCTCACTCGATGGCGATTTTAAAGAAATTTCTTTAAACGAAAATACAATCACTTGTGGAGCAGGTGTCAATCTTGCAAAGCTGTGTACATTTGCTCTTAACAATAACTTATCAGGACTTGAGTTCGCTTTCGGAATTCCGGGCTGTGTTGGTGGAGCGGCGTATATGAACGCAGGTGCTTACGGCGGTGAGATGAAAGATGTTATCACAAGCGTTACACATATCACTCGTGATGGTGAGCTTGTGACTTTAGATAAATCTGAGCTTGATTTATCGTATCGTCACAGTGTTTACAAAACTACAGACGATATTATCGTCAGCGTTACATTACAGCTTAGTTGTGGTAACCAAGACGAAATCAAAGCTAAAATGGACGATTTTATGAATCGCCGTAAAACAAAACAGCCACTCGAATACCCTAGCGCAGGAAGTGTTTTCAAGCGCCCTGAGGGTAATTTTGCTGGCACACTGATTGAGCAGTGCGGTCTTAAAGGTAAAACCATCGGTGGTGCTCAGGTGTCAGAAAAACACGCTGGATTTATCATCAACGTCGGAGATGCTACTTGCGACGATGTTATGAATCTCATCAAATTTGTTCAGGATACAGTTAAAGAAGAAACAGGATATTTCTTGGAAAGAGAGATTATCCACATCTGACATAAATTCAAGGAGGAACTATGGAGTTTGTAATTATCACGGGACTTTCAGGCGCAGGCAAAACCTCCGCTTTGCACGCTATGGAGGATATCGGATTTTACTGTGTAGATAATATACCGCCACTTCTTTTGGACACATTCTATGATTTGTGTGATAACTCGGTTGACAAACGTATGAAAAAAGTTGCGGTTGTTGTTGATATGCGTAGTGGCACTATGTTCAACGAGCTTGCCGACCTTATCTCAAAATGCAAGCTATCAGGAAAGCGTTTCAGAATTCTTTTCCTTGATACAAAAACGGATACGCTTATCGTCCGCTACAAAGAAACTCGCAGAAAACATCCGCTTTCATCAGAGTTTTCGGGCGGTTCGCTTGAAAAGGCTGTCGGGCTTGAAGAAGAGCTCATGAAGCCTATCAAGATTATCTCCGACTACGTAATCGACACATCTCACATGACTCCAAAACAGCTCAAAGAACGTGTCACTAATATGTTCACTCACAACGCAGGCGACGGGATGCTTATCACTTGTATGTCGTTTGGCTTCAAATACGGCATTCCGCTCGAAGCAGACCTTATCTTTGATGTCAGATGTCTGCCAAATCCGTTTTACATCAAGGATTTAAAACACAAAACCGGTCTTGATGAAGAGGTCAGACAGTATGTTCTTTCCTTTGATGTTACCACGCAGTTTGTCGAAAAGCTCATCGGCTTTCTCGATTTTACAATCCCACTTTACAAAGAAGAGGGCAAAAGCGAAGTGGTAATAGGCATCGGATGTACAGGAGGAAAACATCGTTCTGTTACGCTTGCGCGTCTTCTGAACAGCCATTTCAACGATAACAACCAACAGTCAGCGATACACCACAGAGATATCTGGAAAGCATAAGAAAGTAACAGAGGAAAGCTATGTCTTTTGCAACAGAAACCAAAAAAGAATTATGTATGATAGCTGTCACAGATGTCGAAGAGCTCAGATGCGAGTTTTATGCGATGCTGTTGTTGTGCAGAGAGTTCTCGCCACACAGCATTGTTTTTAAAACAGAGAACAAGCACACCGCCGACCGATTTGTCAGCCTTTGTGCGATGCTTTTTTCACCGATTATCGAGCACACAAAACCGCTGTCACGGTCTTCGAAAACCTACACAGCACGAATTATAGACAGCGCGGATTGTAAACGTATTTTTGATTTTTACGGCCACGATGAGCGTGATATTGCGCTGAGAGTAAACCGCGCAAATATTCCTGATTCAAATTGCGAACGCGCTTTTGTCAGAGGTATATTCCTTTCTTGCGGGTCTGTTACAGACCCTGACAAGGGATACCATCTTGAACTTTGTGTTGTACACAAAAATTTGTGCTCAGATGTTTGCAATATAATAGAAAATCTTGAAGAGTGCAACATACATATCAAGATGCTCAACCGAAACGGCTCTTATGTTGCCTACATCAAAGACAGCGAGCAGATTACCGATTTGCTGGCATTTATGGGAGCTTCAAATTCAGCGATGACGGTTATGGGAACAAAAGCACTCAAACAGATTCGAAATACTGCTAACCGACGTGTAAATTCAGAGGTAGCCAATCTGCAGAAAATCGCAGGAGCAGCTGCAACACAGATAAAAGCAATCAAAAAACTGAAGAACTCAGGCAGATTTCAGGCTCTCAGCGAAGAACTGAAACAAGTAGCTCTTTTAAGACTTGAATACCCTGAGCTTTCTTTGAGAGATATGGGCGAAATGCTCACACCGCCGATATCGCGTAGCGGTGTAAACCACAGATTAACAAAACTGATACAGCTTTCACAAGAGGATGATTGATATGAGTAAAGAACTTTCATTTGAAGAAGCAAACAAGCGACTTGAAGAAATTGTCGCAAAAATGGAAAAAGGCGATGTGGAGCTTAACGAATGTATGAAGCTCTATGAAAAGGCATACGAACTGCTTATATACTGCACCAAAAAGCTCGAAAGTGCTAAAGGTCAGATTGTCGATGTGAACGAGCGTATGGAAAAACTTAAAAACAGCGAGAGCAGTTTGTTTGAGGACTGAGGAAATAACTATGACAACTACCGAATACAATATTTTGATAGAAAACGCACTCAAAGGCTATTTGCCACACGGTAAATTCACCGAACAGACACTTGTTGACTCGATGGAGTACTCGTTGATGTGTGGCGGTAAACGCATCAGACCGCTTCTCACTCTGCTATTCTGTGAGCTTTGCGGTGAAAATGCTGAAAAAGCTCTGCCGTTTGCTTGTGGTGTCGAAATGATTCACACATATTCACTCATACACGATGATATGCCGTGTATGGATGATGATGATTATCGACGTGGTAAACCATCTAACCACAAGGTTTTTGGCGAGGATATCGCAACATTGGCTGGTGACGCTCTCCAGAGCTTAGCTTTTGAGATTATGACAAGTGCAGATGTTCTGGGCGCTGTCCCTGCTGACAGAGCTTTAAAAGCTACAAACACTCTTGCAAAATACTGCGGAGTGCTTGGTATGGTTGGCGGACAGGTCATCGACATTGAACACGAAGGCAAGCGCGCCGATATTTCTGTGTTACAGGAAATGGACGAGAAAAAGACCGCGGCTCTTATAAAAGCTGCGTGTGAAATGGGATGTATTGTTGGTGGTGGTGATGAAACTCAGATTAATGCCGCTACACAGTATGCTCACTGTATCGGCATAGCTTTTCAGATTGTTGATGATATTCTTGATGTTACATCTACATCAGAAGAGCTCGGCAAACCTGTCGGTAGTGACAGCAATAACGAAAAGTCAACATACGTTTCACTTCTTGGTATTGAAAAATGCAAGGAGCTTGA
>JAZSHE010000047.1:0-2338 GCA_045533085.1 Ruminococcus sp. | reverse complement strand
CAGCTACCAAAATCACTGCAGCATCAGAAGCATCCACTGCGGTATCATTGTTGAGATCACCAACGCTCACTTCAGTTGTTTCACTCGGAGCAGTTTCAGTTGTGCTTGTTTCAGTAGCAGCAGACTCTGAAGTGGTTGTTTCAGTAGTTGTGGTTTCGGTGGTTGTACTTTCAGCTGTGGTAGTGGTCTCTGTCGTTGTCGTCTCGGTGGTTGTGCTTTCGGTTGTGGTAGTAGTCTCTGTCGAGGTTGTCTCGGTGGTTGTGCTTTCAGTTGTGGTAGTAGTCTCTGTTGTGGTTGTCTTAGATGCAGATGAATCTATCTGATAGCACACTTCCATCATTTCACCATCTGGACTATAGAGTAAATACATGTTGCCATCAAAAGAATCTGCGCAGACTTCTCCAATTTTTGATTGCAAATAATATAAGTAATCAGTGCTGGAAAGCAGTCTATCAATAAGAGATTCAACAGAATCATCACTTATTTCAAAATACTTGAGTGGAGTGTAGTAACTTGCCTGTCCCTCAAAAACAACGATGTAATACCCATCTTTTTTGGCTATCAATTCTTCACCGTTCTCTGCTAAATCAAAATATTCATTTTCTGTGTTTGCTGTGATCTGAACAGCGGACATGAACACCTCTTCATAGCTTCCTTCAGCTGGTACGATCGTATCAACGAGAAAATCATATTCTAAATAGCGACCATTGCTTGTATATGCACGAAACCTGTAAAATCCATTTTTATAAAATGTTACAACAATATCATCTATGGAAGATTCTTCGTCTAAACCATCAATCCTATAATTTGCTTCATCACCCCCAATAGACACTTCACTAATGATAGCTCTTTCGGGAGGATTCGTCTGAAAGTTTTCCTGATACTCTGATCCTAATACGTAGTGTTCTGTGTCGATCTTGAGCTGAATATCATACTTGGCTTCAACATTTCCGACTGCAGTATTTTCTTCATCATCACGCCAGTAACGCATGTACAAATTATATATTGGTTCATCATATCTGTCGAGATGATAGCATACATCCACATTTACACCGTCAGCACTGTAAACCAGATATTCATTATCTTCACCGTATGCGTAAGTTAAACCGCTACCCACAAGTGTATCTAAAGAATTTGAATGATCTGTAAGCATCCGGTCAATGACTGTCTTCAATGTTTCACCTGAGATCTCTTCCGGTTGAACATATCCTGCAAAATAAGTACCATAATCCGACACGATAAAATAATATCCATCTTTCTTTGCATGAATATAATCGTCAACACATTCAAAATAATCATTTTCAACTGTCACAGAGATCGGGGTAACAGCAATGTCATATCTGTCACCATTCGCATCTCCGAGCATAACACTCCCTGCATGTACACTCACAGCCATTGTACTCGCCATGAATGCTGCTGCTGTAAAAGCAGCGATTACTCTTCGCATGTTTTTCATAATCTTAGTCCTTTCGTTTTTGATAGTGCATCTTTGTTTCAGGTAACTTCTTACAAGATATCATTCACCTGAACAACATGACCTTTTATATTATACTCTATTTAGCACTAAATGTCAATACTAAAAGTCACTCACTTAGATAATCAAAAAGCTGCTCTATGCAGTTGCAGCGATACACCTCATGGGTTTGCAGCTGTCTTAACCAGACATAGAAACCTGCCTTCATCAGTTCCTCAGGCTCGATATTTTCGAACATTTTGAGTGAAGACTGTTTCACGAGTGCACTGATCTGCGGCTTTGTACTGTTGCTAATCAAGATCGCTGTCTCACGCTCTCCGATTTCCTGCACATAGACATACAGATGTCCATTGATACAATAACAGAAATCTTCATAGCGGTTAAAATACACCGGCTTCGCATTTACTTCCTCCCTCGGAAGATTCATAGGATCATACAGCATAAATTTTCCTCCTTATAACTCAATATGGTATATGCACTTCTCAACTTTACATCTTTAGGCAATACTGAAAAAGCGGTACAATATTAATAAGTATCATAACCCCCTGAAAGGAGATCACCATGAGCAATGCTGATAACTTTGTGATGAATAGAATGAAAGAGCTGCTTGCGGAACGAGGATGGACAACTTACCGCCTTGCGAAGGAATCCGGCATGCCCTACTCCTCGCTCAATAACATCTTTGTCCGTGAAACCATCCCCAGTGTATCCACCTTGGAAAAGATCTGTGAAGGCTTCCAGATCACGCTTTCCCAGTTTTTCGACAGGGAACAGCCCACTGTTGCCAGCTTCGATATGCTTTCGGCGGATGAACGCACCGTCATCAACCTGTACCGCCGTCTGAACGGTCGTGAGAAAGAATTG
>JAZSHE010000193.1:0-1599 GCA_045533085.1 Ruminococcus sp. | reverse complement strand
AGAGCGTTGTAACATCAAATAAAGAGCTCGTTGCTGCTAAAGGCGCTGAGCTGTTACAGATTGCAAAGGATAACAACACAAACTTCCTTTTCGAAGCTTCCGTTGGTGGTGGTATTCCTATCATCCGTCCTATCAACCAGTGCCTTGTTGCTAACAATGTCAGCGAGATTGCTGGTATCCTCAATGGTACAACAAACTTTATCCTGACAAAGATGATCAACGAGGGTATGGATTTTGATGAGGCGCTGAAGCTTGCTCAGGAGCTGGGCTATGCTGAGCGTAATCCGGAAGCTGACGTTGAGGGTCACGATGCTTGCAGAAAAATATGTATTCTTGCATCTTTAGCTTATGGTAAGCACATCTATCCTGACGCTGTACATACCGAGGGTATCACAAATATCACTCTTGATGATGTTAAATATGCTTCAATCTGGGGCGGTGTTATCAAGCTTATCGGTAAAGTTAAGCAGCTTGAGAATAAAATGTGTGACATTGTTGTTGCACCGATGTTTATTCCAAACAAAAGTCAGCTCGCAAATATCGATGATGTATTCAACGGTATTATGGTTCGTGGTGTCTGTACAGATGATGTTGTTTTCTACGGCAAGGGTGCGGGTAAGCGCCCGACTGCTTCTGCTGTTGTTGCTGACGTTATTGACTGCGTTAAGCACCTGAAGAACAGAAAGTTCCTTTTCTGGGCAGATTCAGACAATTCATCTGTTATCGACTATAAAGAGTCAGTTACAGCTATGTATATCCGCGTTATCGCTGATGACAAAGCTTTAGCATATAATAAGGTTGAGGAGCTCTTTAACGATATTCACGTTTTGGAGAGTGACACAGCTAAAGAAGGCGAGTTAGCCTTTGTATGTGAGCCGATGAAATACGGCACAATTCTTAACAACATTGATACTCTGAACAATAGCGGAATCAAGGTTTGCTCTGCTATTCGTATCGGAGATCTGTAAAGGAGCAAATACACATGGGTTTAATTGTACAGAAATTCGGCGGCAGCTCAGTTAAAGATGCTGAGCATGTAATGAATGTCGCAAGAGTTGTTACTGACACTTACAAAAAGGGTAACAACGTAGTCGTTGTAGTTTCAGCTCAGGGTGATACTACTGACGATCTTATCGAGAAAGCTGCTGAAATCAACGGCGATTCAGCTGCATCAAAGCGCGAGATGGATATGTTGCTTGCATCAGGTGAGCAGATTTCAATCTCACTTTTAGCTATGGCTATCCAGAAACTTGGCTATCCGGCTGTTTCGCTTCTTGGATGGCAGGCTGGTTTCAAGACAACTTCTTCACACACATGGGCTCGTATCCGTAAGGTTGACACAAGCCGTATCAAGCAGGAACTTGACCAGAAGAAGATTGTTGTAGTTGCTGGTTTCCAGGGTATGTCACGTTATGATGACATCACAACACTGGGCAGAGGCGGCTCTGACACAAGTGCTGTTGCTATTGCGGCTGCTATGCACGCTGATTTGTGCCAGATTTACACTGACGTTGAGGGTGTATACACAGCTGACCCAAGAAAAATTGAGGGCGCTATCAAATTAGACGAGATTTCATACGACGAGATGTTAGAGCTTGC
>JAZSHE010000112.1:0-4726 GCA_045533085.1 Ruminococcus sp. | reverse complement strand
GCAGGCGGCAATACAGAAGATGAAGTACCACTACCGGGACTGGATGAAATATTTATTCAAAACTATATAATCAATCCTTATGAATTAAGTTGCCTGCAACACTTCTTAACAGACATCGATAAGGATGGCGATATTAGTATTTTGGATGCAACTATGATTGCTCAGTTCGCAAATGACAAATATATATAGGAGATGATTTTATGAAGAAATTAGTTAGTGCTATTTTGGCTTTTGTTTTGCTTTTGTCTGTTACAATAATGCCAGCGTTTTCTGAGATATCCGAGCCTGAATATCTATACAAGGATAAACTTATTGAGTATACTCTCAATGATTATTATACTCTGTTCATCTACAATGAACAGTATTCTCATACAGACGCTGATGGTAATGTAGACTGGGTGTTGATTTATGCAGAAGCAGAACCGTTTCAAGAAATGCCAGTTTCAAAAATTGTTTGTGATGTTTATATTCATAGCAACAATATGAGTTATCCTTTTACTATTGGATATGGCATATACGACGCAAAAGAAGATCGCTTTATATCTTTGCCGGGAGTTGATGTTGCTAAGTATGATGGATTAGAGGAATATATTGACAAAAATATAGGTAAGCCGTTGGGTGACGCAGATGGTGATGGTGAATTATCTGTTCTTGATGCGACATTCATTCAGCTTGCTATCGCAGGATTGTGTGAATTTCGTGGAAATGATTATATTTTAAGTGGTGATGTTGTTTGCGGTTACCTAAGCGACTTAAACTGCGACGGTGAACGTACTATCCTCGACGCAACTGCAATCCAACTCAAACTCGCAGGACTTGAGTAAAAATTTCTATCCTAAAAATCAACTACCTTTGCGGTGACGCTAATATTGATAAAGATGGAGATGATTTTATGAAAAAGTTAATTAGTATTGTTTTAGTTTTTGTTTTGCTTTTGTCTGTTGCAGTTGTGCCTTCATTTGCTGAAACTACAGAATCTGAATATTTATATAAAGATAAGTTTATTGAACAATATGAAATTGATGAAAGCAGCGGAGATGAGTTGCTTTCATACAGTGAAATTTACTATCATCATGTGGTTGGAAATGATCTTTACAGTGAAGTTGATTGGGTTTTGGTTTTCGCTAATACTAACCATGTTATGGATGCTACTTGTTGGATTGTGTTGGGTGATAGTAGAGTTATAGTGTCTGATAGTACGGGGTATCCATTCAAATTCTGTTATGGTGTATACGATGTTAAGGAAAATAAATTCTTCGGCGTTGATAATTATATCGACTATTCAAAATACAATGGTCTAGAAGAATATGTTAATACTCACCTCGGTGAATTGATAGGTGACGCTGATGGTGATGGTGAACTATCTGTTCTTGATGCGACATTCATTCAGCTTGCTATTGCACAGTTGTGTGAATTCAGTTCACAAGATTACATAGGAATTTATGGATGTCCTATACAATACCTTTCCGACTTCGACCGTGACGGTGAGCGTACTATCCTCGACGCAACTGCAATCCAGCTCAAACTCGCTGGACTTGAATAAGATTAGCTGACTTAAAATGAATAAATGAAAATGCAGACCGCTTTGTGTAAACAAGGCGGTCGTTTTTATTGTGTCTTAGTTGCTACAATTATTGATTTACATCTTGCAAAAATGCTGACATAATTGTATAATATATTGGTTAATATAAAGGAGGGGCAAAAATGGCAGATAAAAAGAAAATGGTCGAGGCTATCACAAGCCGCGACACCGATTTTGCTAAATGGTACACTGACATCGTAAAGAAAGCTGAGCTTGTTGATTACTCAGGCGTTAAGGGTTGTATGGTTATTCGACCTTACGGCTATGCTATCTGGGAAAATATTCAGGCTGATCTCGACCGTCGTTTCAAGGAAAAGGGACACGAGAACGTTTATATGCCGATGTTCATCCCTGAAAGCTTGCTCCAGAAAGAGAAAGACCACGTTGAGGGCTTTGCTCCTGAGTGTGCGTGGGTTACAATCGGCGGCAGCGAAAAGCTCAACGAAAAGCTCGTTGTTCGCCCTACATCAGAAGTGCTTTTCTGTGAGCATTATGCAAAGATTATCAACACATACCGTGATTTACCAAAGCTGTATAACCAGTGGTGCTCTGTTGTAAGATGGGAGAAAACAACCCGTCCATTCCTTAGAACTTCTGAGTTCTTGTGGCAGGAAGGTCATACAATGCACGAAACTCCAGAAGAAGCGCAGGATGAGACACTCACAATGCTCAAGGTTTACGAAGATTTCTACAGAGAAACTCTCGCTATCCCTGCAGTTGTTGGTAAAAAGACAGAGAAAGAAAAGTTTGCAGGCGCTCTTGCAACATACACAATCGAGCCGATGATGCACAACGGTGTTGCGCTTCAGGGTGGTACATCACACTACTTTGGCGATGGATTTGCAAGAAGCTTTGACATCACATACACAGGTAGAGACAATCAGCAGCACTATCCACACCAGACATCATGGGGTGTTTCAACACGTATGATTGGTGCTATCATCATGGTACATGGTGACGATGATGGTCTTGTTTTACCACCAAAGGTATCTCCGATTCAGGTTGCTATCGTTCCTATCGCTACTCACAAAGAGGGCGTGCTCGAGAAGGGCGAGGAGCTTTACAACCGCTTAAAGGGTGAGTTTAGAGTTAAGTACGATGATTCTGACCAGTCACCAGGTTGGAAATTCAGCCAGTACGAAATGAAGGGTGTTCCTGTACGAGTAGAGCTCGGTCCTAAGGATATCGAGAAGAACCAGTGTGTTATCGTTCGTCGTGATACAAGAGAGAAGATTTTTGTATCTCTTGACAATCTTGAGGAAGCAGTAAGAAAGGCTTTACAGGATGTGCACGACGGTATGTACGAAAGAGCACTCAAGAATATGCAGGAGAAGACACACGTTGCTACAACATTCGATGAGTTTGTACAGACAGCTGAAGAAAAGCCAGGCTTTATCAAGGCTATGTGGTGTGGTGACAAAGAGTGCGAAGAAAAGCTCAAGGAAGTTACAGGTGGCGTAAAGAGCCGTTGTATTCCATTTGAAGAAGAGCATTTGTCCGACAAGTGTGTGTGCTGTGGCAAAGAAGCAAAGCACATGGTTTACTGGGGCAAACAGTATTAATTGATGTAAGACTAGTATTTTGTCTAGCGTAGGGGACGATGCCCACATCGTCCCTTATCTGTAAAATATATACTTTTGAAAAGGAGGCGGTGAAATGCCGATTAAAGTAAAAAACGATTTGCCAGCTACCAGAATTCTGGAGTCAGAGAACATCTTCGTTATGCCTGAAAAGCGAGCTATGACACAGGACATCCGTCCGTTGAAAATTATCATAGTAAACCTGATGCCGACAAAAATCGAGACTGAAACTCAGCTTTTGAGATTGCTCGGTAACTCTCCGCTTCAGGTGGACATTGAGCTGTTGCAGATGGCTACCCATAAAAGCAAGAATACATCACAAAAGCACCTTACAACTTTCTACAAAACTTTTGACGAAATCAAAGACCAGAAATTTGACGGTATGATTGTTACTGGTGCTCCTGTAGAGTTGCTCGATTTTGAGGATGTTGACTATTGGGAAGAGCTTACGCAGGTTTTCGACTGGGCAAAAAAGAATGTCTACTCAACACTCTATATCTGTTGGGGTGCGCAGGCAGGGCTTTATTATCATTATGGTGTTGAAAAAATCACATATAATAAAAAACTGAGCGGTGTCTATCGTCATCGTCCGCTTAATATGTTACATCCGTTGCTCAGGGGATTTGACGATGTGTTCTACTGTCCGCATTCAAGAAACACAGGTGTTAACAGAGCCGATCTTGAGAATATCGATGAGCTTGAGATATTGGCAGCAGGAGATACCACAGGTGTGTCGATTGTGAGCAACAAAAATGGCAGACAGTTCTTTATACTCGGTCATTTTGAGTATGATGTTGATACTCTTTCGAAAGAATATTTCAGAGATAAGAATAAGGGTATGAATCCTGAGATTCCGTACAACTACTTTCCTAACAACGACGTTGCCGAAAAACCTGAGATGTGTTGGCGCAGTAGTGCAGCATTGCTCTATTACAACTGGCTCAACTACTATCTTTATCAGCAGACTCCGTATGATCTTGAAGACCTCAAGAAACTCTATGACGAATCAGCAGAAGATGCTTAACAAAACTTACAGGCCTACTGGAAAATCAGTAAGCCTGTTTTTTTTATATCAGCCTTTGTCGCATCAGGCTGAGTATTTTCTTCTCTTTTCGTGATACCTGAACCTGACTCAGACCGAGCGCCTGTGCTGTTTGAGTCTGGGTTTTGTGTTTGAAATACCTCAGCGTTATTAGTTCTCTGTCAGTTTTTTCAAGGGATGAAACAAGACTTTCTATTGTCATTTTTTCGATGAGATTATCTTCGATTGAATCAACAGGTATGTCAAACTCTTTTTCACCGCTCTCGTCTGATGATGTCAGTGACAGGACAGGAGTGCTCAGGTTGAGCACTTCACTAGCTTTGTATACGTCCACATCAAGAGTTTGTGCGAGCACCGATATGGGTATATCTGAGCTATGCTGTGCTTTGTAGTCATCAGCAACTTTTCTGGCTTTTAGTGACAGCTCTTTCAGACTACGGCTGACCTTAATCATACCTCCGTCGCGGAAAATACGCTTTATTTCACCTAGTATGACAGGCACAGCGTAGGTGGAAAGCTTGT
>JAZSHE010000230.1:0-7397 GCA_045533085.1 Ruminococcus sp. | reverse complement strand
GTTGCTGCTTGCTGTTGTCTTCCTAAGCCCGCTTGGCCTCCGACTTGAAAATGGGTATCGACCCTAAGGATATGGTTGTTGTATCAGTTATGCCTTGCGTTGCTAAGAAGTTCGAAATCAAGCGTGACGATCAGGGTCACGATGGTATCGCTGATAACGATTTTGTTATCTCAACACGTGAGCTTGCTAAGATGATCAAAGCAGCAGGTATCCAGTTCAACTCTCTCCCAGACGAGGAGTTCGACCCAATCATGGGTATCGGCTCTGGTGCTGGTACAATCTTCGGCGCTACTGGTGGTGTTATGGAAGCAGCTCTCAGAACAGTTGCTGACATCCTCACAGGCGAAGATTTAGAGTCTATCGAATACACAGACGTTCGTGGTATGGAAGATATCAAGGAAGCTACATACGACGTAGCTGGCATGCAGGTTAAGGTTGCTGTTACATCAGGCCTCAAAAACGCTGCTAAACTCCTCGACAAGGTTAAGGCTGGCGAAGCTGACTACCAGTTCATCGAGGTTATGTGCTGTCCTGGCGGTTGTATCAACGGCGGCGGTCAGCCAATCGTTGACGGTCATACACGCAACTTCGTTGACGTTAAGGGTCTGCGTGCTGCAGCTCTGTACGATGATGACCAGAACCTCACATACAGAAAGTCTCACAAGAATCCTGAGATTACAGCTATCTACGCTGATTATCTCGGCGAGCCTGGCTCACACAAGGCTCACGAGCTCTTACATACATCTTATGTAAAGAGACCAAAGTATTGATTGTAGCAAATCATATATAAAAAAGGGCACCGAGCAATCGGTGCCCTTATGTTTTGTGCGCACTTACCCCTAATAGCTGACAAAATAGAATCCCTGTAAAGCGTGAACAATCAAGTTCGTCTTTACAGGGATTAAGTATATAAGATTAGTTTAAATTTCTTCAACGAGTTGTGCAATCAACAACTGAATCTTCGTCGCGTCAAGTATTGAAATTTCGCCATCCTTGTCAGTATCAGCAGCAACAAAACTGTCGCCTTCAACAAGCTCCAGTTGAGCTATGTGAAGCTGAACAGCTGTTGCATCCAGTATAGTAACCGCACCGTCACCGTCAGCATCGCCGTACAAAACCTCGTCCTGCTTTTCATCTAAAGAAACAAACACCAAGCCGTTATCGTTTGCATAACGCTGAGCTTCACTGTCGTTGTAGCCATAAATCACAATATCACTATTTGCAGTAAACGCACCCTCGCCAATAGTTGTTACTGTTGCAGGGATTGTGATTGATTTAAGGCTGCTACACCCCTCAAACGCACTGTAGCCTATAGTTTTGAGCGAATTACCGATTTCAACTTTTTCAAGGTTACGACAATAGCGGAAAGCACCAGGACCAATGGTCTCTACTGAATCAGGAATCACAATCTCTTTGAGAGCCGAGCAGTATGTAAACCCAGATAGGCTTTTGACTGAATTTCCTAT
Source organism: Ruminococcus sp. (assembly GCA_045533085.1). Classification (GTDB taxonomy): domain Bacteria; phylum Bacillota; class Clostridia; order Oscillospirales; family Acutalibacteraceae; genus Ruminococcoides. The sequence goes on along the minus strand of JAZSHE010000230.1, from coordinate 5,931 downwards.
TTCAACTCTCTCAAGAGTATCACAAGAATAAAATGTACCAGCACTAATACTTGTTACAGAATCAGGTATTACAACTTCTTTGATACTCACACAATATTGGAATGCGCCTTGACCTATTTCTGTCACGGAATCTCCGATTACAAGGGTTTCCATATCTGAACATCCCTGAAATGCACTCTCGCCAATTCTTGTCACCGAATCAGGAATAACAATTGATTTAAGGCTACAGCAGTTCAAAAATGCACGTTTATCTATTTTTGTAAGTGAATTCCCAAGCACAATAGTTTCAAGATTTGTACAGGTATAAAATGCTAATTCGCCAATGTGTGTCACAGTGTCCGGAATCGTAACTGATTTAAGGGTATCACAGTCGTAAAACGTTCTTTTGCCTATGGTAGTCACAACATATTCGTCGATAGTTGATGGTATTTCCAACACAGACGCAGAGCCTTGATAGTCAAAAATATTGATTGTTCCATCGTCACGTTTCGCAAACACCATTCCATACGAAGTGTAACCGATTTCATCTCTGTCAATCTGCACAGCAAAAGCCGACAAAGGCACCGTTACAGCAGTGAGCAAAAGCACCAGAAAACACAACGCAATTGATAATATCTTCTTCATAAAATCACCTATGCTAATAATCTAGGATTAATGTTTTTACAACTATATATTAACATAACCACACAAAAAAACAATACCTACATAATAATTCAATACGCCATCTTTTACGCAAACATCATTTGTATATTCTAACGTTATGTGATATGATAACTGTGGTGATATTATGATTATCTGGATTATGCGCATTCTCGCGCTGATTTTTCTAATATGGTTCATACTGCCGATTTTCAAAGGCTACAAAAACTGCGGTAACAAGCTAGGAATTACGACATGCCTTTTTGTTTTATTATTTTTGACAAACACACCTGTATTTAATTTCACTCGCGATTTTTGTCTCCGCTCTCCCCTGCTCACTTTCTTGTGGAAAGCTTGCAAAATCGCTCTGATAGCTTTTTGCATTTACGCTGTGGTTGTTACTATATTAATGCTGATATCGTCGCTGATAAAGCCAAAGAACGACGCAACCGCTATAACACTTGGTATACGTGCCGAAAAGCACGGTCCGAGCGACTTGCTAAGAGGCAGAATAAACGCTACAAAGCATTATCTGGATAAAAATCCTCACAGCATCGCGATACTTTCAGGCGGTAAATGTAAGAAAGACTACACTCACGAAGCGCATTGTATGTTTAATGAGCTGACAAAAATGGGTGCCGATGAAAATCGCCTCATTGTTGAAGACAAAGCGCTGAGCACTTACGAAAACATTTTGTTCTCTCAAAGAATTATAAAAACTCAGAATAAAGAGAAAAACCTTGCTATCGTGTCTGACCGTTTTCATCAGCTACGAGCAAGGTTAATCGTAAAAAAACTTGGTATTAAAACGCACGTCGGTGCGGTTAATTCAAAGACTGCTTTCCTCTATATTCCCACATATTTTGTGAGGGAGTGGATTGCTCTTCCTTATGAGGTGTTATTTCGTTTTCGACCACATCGATGATTACGCCCTTGTCGAGCTTTACATCTCTTGCGGGACATTCCTGCGGGAACTCATACGGCTTATATTCCTTGTCCATTTTATCAACTCCTTTTGCATTTAGTATTTACTGCATAGGTGCGATTATTTATATTCAGCGAGGTTAATTATGTTCAGAGAAATGCGAAGAAGAAAACAGCAAATCAGTTATGAAAAATGCATAGAATTACTAAAAACTCAGTGGCGCGGTGTTCTGTCGTTACTTGGCGACAATGATTATCCGTACGGAGTACCTATGAACTTTTACTACGATGAAAATGACAACGCTATCTACTTTCATTGTGCAAAAGAGGGGCATAAAATCGACGCTATTAAAAGCCACGACAAATGCTCTTTCACTATTTTTGACAAAGGTGTTAAACGCGTAAACCACTGGTCGCTTGACATCACCTCAGTCATCGCTTTCGGAAAAATCTCAGTTGTAAAAAATCGTGACACTGCATACGAAAAAGTATCAAAGCTCGCACAAAAATACTTTCCCGACAAAGGTGAAGTAGAACCCGAAATGCAAAAACACTTCAACAACGCGCTGTGTCTCAAGTTCACTATTGAGCATATCAGCGGAAAAATCGTCAACGAATCATAACACGCAGAAAAGCCACGGTAAACCCGTGGCTTTTCTGATTATATCAACTTAATACCAGATAATCTCATTCACCTGTGCTAGGTCATTTTTATCAACTTTAGCGAGCTCAAGCTGAATAGCAGTCGCATCCATCACGGTCATCTGTGAATCTTCGTCCATATCAGCCAACGCATGTATATATTCATAAGCATTGACACTTGAATTATAGCCCTTGATACCCGCAAGGTATAATTGGATTTCCGTCACATCCAAAATAGTAACAGTGTTGTCCATATCAACATCGCCGATTTTCCCACCAATATCAAGAGTATCAAAAATTTGTGAAAGGCCCTCGAAACTTTCTACATCATAACCTTTTAGAACATTTTTCTTAAACGAGGTTAAATCAATAAACAAATCTTGCTTTGCGTCGTAAATTACATACGGAAAACCACCACCTGGTATCCACCATTTAATAATTCGATTGCCAAACCTTACAGTGTCAACAACCTCCCAAGGACTCGTCAAAGTATCTTTTGCTGAAATCAATACCCAATCAACATCGCCGTTTGCATCCAGATGCTCATACAGTTCACCATAATCAAAGTAGACAGCAAACTGGTACATAGGATCACCAGCGTTAGGATCATATTCTTCAAGCTGCACCCAGTCATCGAATTTTTCTTTATATTTGTACTGTGCATCCAGCTCAGTGGCATTTACGCGAATACTAAAGCTACTGAACACTAATGAAACAACAAATATTAATGACAATAATTTCTTCATAAAACGGCCTCCTTGATTTAAGTTTTTATCTCTTTCTCATCCTTATTGTCAGCGATGCTCGTTGCTTTGTCCATACACAAGATAACTATCACAGCCAAATTATTTCATTCACCTGTGCTAGGTCATTTTTATCAACAAAAACAAAGGAATAATACATCGGCGCCAACGGCTGAGCAACACCATTTGAATTTTCGAGCACTTTGTCTGCTCTGATAAACAGCGTTTTGTATCTTACACCCAAGTCTGTGATATCGGCTACCATTTGCGCATCCGTCACTCTGCACGCAGAAGCGACAACCCATTTATCCTCAAACAAATCGTCGTTGATACCACCGTTGCCATTCATATTAGAGCTAAATACATAGTCAAACTGCTCTTTTGATTTAATGATAACTGCAAATCTTTCAGTTCCTATTTTGTTTTCAAAGTTGCCAATACCATTGTACAACACGCCAAAATCAACTGTTTCGATACCTGTATCTACCCCGTACATATTGTTAAAATCAGCGTAAACCATTTCTTCATTTACAACAGGTTCTTCGTCAACTTTAGCTAGCTTGAACTGAATAGCTGTAGCGTCCATTATAGTACGTTCACCATCAAAATCAGCGTCAGATATATAATCAAGATTCTTTTCGCCCAGATTGTGATAACCACTGATATCATCATCCGGAAGATAATCACAAATCTTTGCAGCAACACGCTGGACATAAGTGCAATCCATTATCGACAGATTGTTGTCACCATCAGCGTCTCCTATTGGTGTACCGATATTCAGCTCATCAAGTTTATCACGAAGATCTTCATAGTTATCGAGCATGTCTTCTGTTATTTCAAAAAAGCTGTCAGCTTCTACATCATAAATACCATATCCATACTCAAAAGGAACACTACCGCTATTTCTGTAAAAAATCCTGTCGGCAACAACTCTCTTCGAAAGCCATGGTAACTGTACACCGGAAAAAGCATACACATATACCCAGTCAATCGGGCTTTCAGAGTCAAATTCATTTGTATGGTGATAATAGCATTCATCATAGCCGTAACCGATTTCTTCTATGTATAATTCAGGCTCAATATACTGTTCATAAAAACTCGATTCAAAAAGATATTCACCGGGTGTAAGATTTTCTGCAAACACGTTAATCGACATAGCAAATGCCATCATAACAGCTAAAATAATACTAACTAACTTTTTCATAAATTTCGCCTCCTGTTTATTTAAGTGTCAATGTATGTCATCTCTTATCACTATATTATATATAAAACACATACAAGATGAAATATTCCACAAGAAATAAGCTAGATATTTGTGCAAAAAGCAGTTCATATATTAAATCATCCAATCATGTGTTCTTCGTAAGAGAACTCTTTTTCTGTCTGAACTACATCTCCGTTTGCATCTTTTATTCTGACAGTAATTTTACATTGAAGTGCACCATAAAAAGCATCTTCACCAAAGATTTCTTTAAAGTCATAAGCAGGCAACACAAAGTAATTCTTCTCTGAATAATCCTGAGTTATGTCAACCATCGGGCTGTCGATATAGTACGGGTTTACACGATGTTCCATAACAAATTCATATTGATACGGAGCAACTCCGCCCATACCTTCAGCGTAGAATTTCATATCTTCCTGATTCCATGAAAAGGTGCCCCAGTATTTACCTGTTGAATAAAAAGCCTTAAATTTAAGCTGTTCATCGTCATTTTCTTGCACAACATACTCTCTAATTTCAAAAGCTCCTGTTGTGTAAAACGCGTTTGCGAGCATTTGCACTTTATATGTGCCGGCCTGTGGGAATATGTATGTAAGACTGTTCGATGTTTCTGACGATGCAACCAGCTCGTCGTTCACATAAAGCTCGTAGTTCTGCAACGGTGAACCAGCTCTTACATTAGCAGTAAAAGTAACAGGAACACCCGCAACAGCTCTGCCAGATAGATAATCATAGTAGAAATCATCAGTGTACATATCATAGTTATACCAGCATCCAATCTTTGAGTTATCAAGCAGCTTCGCAATCCACAACTGTAACTCTGTTGCATCCATAACACTTAACTCTCTGTCAAGGTCAGCATCAGCGTAAATCTCATCCTCTTCATCGTAATCACACAATTTTGCAAGCATAATTTGAATCTGCGTTGCATCCATAATGTTGATATCGCCATTATCATCAACATCACCTAGCATGCCTATTGGTGCAGTTGTCGCGTTAACTGAAGCTACGCACACAGACGCTAACATAACAGCCGCTAAAATAATACTGAATAGTTTTTTCATACTTTTCGCCTCCTGTTGCGATTATTAAATATCGGATTAAAAAACCCCTTCATAAATAAAACGCTGGAAAATGCGATTTGGTTTCAACTTTTGAAAATTTTAAAAAATTTTTTCAATACCTGCTAAAGTATAAAAGACAAAACATAGTTTCTTACAAAAAGACAGAAAAAAAGAGCACATGGTTTCCCATGTGCTCATAGTGTTAAAGCAAAAAGTAATTAAGTTTAAATTACTTAATCTCAACTGTAGCGCCAGCCTCTTCGAGCTTAGCCTTGAGTGCGTCTGCCTCATCCTTAGAAACAGCCTCTTTGAGTGTCTTTGGAGCCTCGTCAACAACAGCCTTAGCTTCCTTAAGACCGAGACCTGTAGCCTCTCTAACAGCCTTGATAACAGCGATCTTGTTGCCACCAGCAGAAGCGAGAACAACGTCGAACTCTGTCTTCTCTTCAGCAGCAGCAGCGCCGTCAGCAGCAGGAGCAGCAACAGCAACAGCTGCAGCAGCAGAAACACCAAACTCTTCCTCAACAGCGTGTACGAGATCAGCGAGCTCTAAAACTGTGAGGCCTTTTAATTCTTCAATAATAGCAGTAATCTTCTCAGATGCCATTTTAATTACCTCCAAAATAATAAATAGTAGTATTTTTTAAAATTAATAAGTATGCGAGACTTTGTGCTTATTCAGCAGCAGGCGCCTCAG
>JAZSHE010000156.1:0-5445 GCA_045533085.1 Ruminococcus sp. | reverse complement strand
ATCTGCTTGTCCTTAGTGGAGTATATTTCCTCCATCTTCTGGCTTTTATCGTCTTTTTTTGTTGAGGTTGATTCTTGTGAAACTTTATCTGGTTCAGGAGTCCTTACTTTTTTGGTGTCTTTGAGCTGTTTTGTGAAATCCTTGCGCCATATCTTCATTTCATCAACTCCTCTCTTAAAAAGTTTAATTAACGTAGTAGAGTTTGTTTATCTGCCCTGAGCAACTTTGTACATCAGAATACCTGCTGCTACAGATGCGTTGAGTGAATTTATCTTGCCCTTTAATGGGAGAGAAACAATAGTGTCACATTTTTCTCTGACAAGTCTGCTGATACCCTTGCCCTCGTTTCCGATAACAAGAGCACAGCCACCTGAAAAATCACATTTTGTGTAGTCGGTTCCGTTCATATCTGCACCGTAAACCCATACACCCTGTTCTTTCAATTCGTCGATAACAGCGGAGATATTGGTAACTTTTGCAACAGGTACATATTCCACAGCACCTGCCGACGCTTTGCCTACTGTATACGAAAGGCCTGCGCTGTGACGCTTTTTGATGATGACACCGTGAGCACCCGAACACTCAGCTGTACGGATGATTGCACCTAGGTTGTGAGGGTCTTCGATTTCGTCAAGAATAACAATAAACGGAGCCTCGTTGCGCTCTTTAGCAAGAGCAAGAATATCTTCAACACTTGAGTATTCTTTGACAGCGGCAACGGCAACGATGCCCTGGTGTGTTGCACCGCCTGTCATAAAGTCTAGCTTTTTTGAGTCGACCTCTTTGATTGTGATGCCCTTTTTCTTTGCCTTTGAGATGATGGCAACAATTGAGCCTGCGTGATTGTTTTTAGCGATGAGGATACTCTCAATCGGTCTGCCCGATGAAAGTGCCTCTGTTACGGGGTTTCTGCCCGCGATGATATCGTCTTTTTTCTCTCTGTTTTGGTTATCCATAGTTACTTATCCTTTGTGTTCATACTTATACTTATATATTGTACCACGTTGTGTTGGTCAGTATAATTCCACAATAGAACAATAACACTGTTTTATGGGTTTTTAGAAAGGAAAACTGCCCCTAAATCCACGTTCTTGTCGATTATACCGTACATACCTGTAACAGAGTCTTTGAACAAGTCGATTTGTGGCGGATAAACTGTGAAGCTGAAAAACATCACAAAATACGACATCAACAGCATTAAAGCTACGTAGAAGTAGTCTTCGGTTTTTCGCTGTGTTGTTGTGAGTTTATATGAAAAATACTGGCTCAGTATTACAAAAAATGCCGATGACAGCAAATCAAGTATCAGTATTGGTTCTTCTGTAAAAAGGTTGTATGTGTAGAAAAACACAATGATTGATAAAGACAGAAAGTACAGCGAAAACGTTTTTGCTGTAACAAATTTTTTGAAGGGCGGTTTCAACCACAACAGCTCAATCAACGCCCACGCAACATAACCCACCGCAAAAATCTTAACGTGTTCCCACACGCTTTCGTTCACGGCGCCAAAAAGCACCGACAATGTTGATCCACCGCTCAGGTCGTACACAAAATGCAAAACAGACGCTATTATGTAAATTGCAACAGCGCCAATCGCTTCCAGTAATCTGAATTTTTTCTCATTCATAAAAAATCCCCCCGACATATACACATCTATGTATATGTCAGAGGGAGGAGTTTAATTCTTATATCAGTGTATAAAAGATTACGGTTGACAAAGCACCGATTGTACAGTAAAGAAAACAACACAAAATCCTGCTCAGAATTGCGTTTTTGGGTTTAGCGCATGATATTGTGTCCATATTTCTGAGCAATTTTTGCGCTTCTTTTTCGAGTACCTGCGCTGAGATTGACGCATACTCTGGTTTTAAAACAAGTAACGCACGCTCGTAGTACTTGTTTTGTGTATCAGTAATCTCGATTACCTGATGACTAATCCCTTTTATCATAACAGCACCATCCTTTTGTATACAATTATGATGCTCTGTTGTTAGATAAGTTATACTTTTTGGATTTATTTTTCCTTAAAATCAACATTTCTATGTTGAAAAATATGTGTTTTGAGAAATATACAGTTTGTATTATTCAAAAAACTAATAATAAATGTTGAAAACTATGTGGAAAACAAGGAAAACTATATATCAACCACTTGGAAATATCTATGTACTTGAGTTTTTTGGCATGTTAACAACTTTTTTGAAAAACGACAGATAAGTTCTTTTTATGAAATAAAGCTCAAAAATTTTACTAAATGTAATATTTTGCAAGTCAACAGTTTTTCAGAAATATTTGAAAAATAAATTTTTGTGTAATAATTTTTCGTAAAATATCGTAAATTCCTGAAAAGACTTAGCCTAATGAGTATGCTATAAAAAATAAAAAGGAGATACCCAAAAAAGTATCTCCTGAAAGTAGTTCTTACATAAAGAAATGGGACAGTTGAGCTTCAAATATGAGATTGCAGACTGTTCCGCTGAGAAATCCGAGAATCGCCCCACAAACAACGTCGCTCAGATAGTGTACTCGAAGGTACATTCTGGAAAAGCCGATTATCAAAGCCACACACAGCACAGGTAAAAAGATAAACGGCGGACATCGGAATAGCGTTACCGCAAAAGCAGTAAAGGAGGAAGCTGTGTGACCAGATGGGAAAGAGTAATCCTTCGGACGCTTGATGATAAGTTCATCATCCTCGAGTTTTGAGCTCGGTCTCATACGACCGATGATGTGTTTGATGATGATTTCACCGAGAATGAATGTAACACCGAGCGAAAGAGTAAGATAAACGCCAGTTGCTCTGGTTCTTTTCATTAGCATAAATGGAAAACACAGTGTTATCCACCATATAAAGGCGCCGTTGCCCAGTTTTGTGAACAGTACCATTATTTTGTTGAGAAAAGGGGTATGAATCTTAGCGATTTTTTCGACAATAAGGTTGTCGAGTCGCTGGATCTTTTTTATCATATTTTACTCCTTGAGGTAATATATATGCATATAATACCACAGATTTTGGGATTTGTGTAGTACCTTTTTGTTTTGGATTGAAAAAAATGATGAAAAATATTGACAAATTATCATTGTAGTGTTAAACTAAGCAAAAATCGAAAAAGCTATGACGAAGACGGCGATATTTATTTGTTTTCAGAGAGTCGGTATTTGGTGTGAACCGATAACGAGTATATATGATGCCCATCACTTCTGAGCTGAAGGCCCGAACGCGTTAGTCAGTAGACGCCTTCCGTGATTGCTGCGTAAATGCATAGGGGTTGTTGGACTCCGAGAGTGGCAGAGTTTTTTCTGCAATTTGAGTGGTACCGCGAGTGTATTTTACACCCGTCTCAAAGGTTTTCTTTGGGGCGGGCTTTTTTGATTTTTAAATCATTTTCTGGAGGAGTTATTATGGCTCAGGTTGAAACACAAAAGCTATTGGAAGTAGCGGTAAGAATTAAAGAAATGAGAGAAATCTTCGGCTTTTCTGTCGAAGAGATGGCGAAAAGAACAGAAGTCTCTGTCGAACAGTATGTCGACTTTGAATCAGGAAAACAGGATTTTCCGTTTACATTTATTCACAAGTGTTCTTTGGCATTCAATATCGGTATTTCAGATTTGTTAGAGGGTAAGAGTGCTCTGCTGTCATCATACACAGTAACCCGCAAAGGTCAGGGTCAGCAGACAGCCAAGGAAGATGGTATCAATATCCAGAACCTTGCTCCATGGTTCAGAAAAAAGATATCAGAGCCTTACTTTGTAACATACAAGTACTCACAGGAGTTGCAGAACAAGCCGATTCACCTTACAAAGCACTCCGGTCAGGAATTTGACTATATTATAAAAGGTAAGCTTAAGATTCAGGTTGGTGACAATGTTGAGTATCTCTCAGAAGGTGACAGTATTTACTACAACTCATCAACTCCACACGGTATGATTGCTGTTGATGGCGATGAGTGTCAGTTTTTGGCGGTTGTACTTCCGGGTGAAAATGAATCTGAGGATATTATCCGTGATACATTAATGTCACACAACGAGGTTACAGAGGAGAAACTTCTGTGCGAAGCTTTCATCAAAACAACAGTTGATGAAAAAGGAAGTCTCAAAGCTATCGACTTTGAAAACGAGGATAAATACAACTTTGCTTTTGACACAGTTGATGCTATCGCAAAGAAAGATCCGGATAAACTTGCGATGATTCACATTTCAAGAGATAAAACAGAGCGCAGATTTACATTCAACGATATGAAGCGTGCGTCTGCTCAGGCTGCTAACTACTTCAAGAGCCTGGGTATCAAAAAGGGCGACAGAGTAATGCTCGTTTTAAAGCGTCACTATCAGTTCTGGTTTGCGATCCTTGGTCTTCACAAGCTTGGCGCGATTGCTATCCCTGCTACAAACCAGCTTCAGGCTCACGACTTTGACTATCGTTTCAATGCAGCAGGAGTCAGCGCAATTGTGTGTACAGCTGACGGCGATGTTTCGCATCAGGTTGATCTTGCTCAGGATAAATCCCCAACACTCAAAACCAAGGTGCTTGTTGGCGGTGAGCGCGAGGGTTGGCACAACTTTGACGAGGAGTTCCCACTCTTCTCAGCTCATTTCTACAGAAACGACGATACTCCATGTGGTGATGACCCGATGCTTATGTTCTTTACATCAGGTACAACAGGTTATCCGAAAATCGCTCTACATTCATATAAATATCCACTTGGACATTTCATTACAGCAAAATACTGGCACGGTGTATCCGCTGACGGATTACACTTCACAATTTCTGACACAGGCTGGGGTAAAGCTCTGTGGGGTAAGCTCTACGGTCAGTGGCTTTCTGAAGGTGCAGTATTCACTTATGACTTCGACCGTTTCGATGCGTCTGATATTCTCCCAATGTTCAAAGAGTACGGCATCACAACATTCTGTGCACCTCCTACAATGCTGAGAATGATGATTAAGCAGGATTTGTCAAAGTATGATTTCTCAACAGTAAGACGTGCTACAACAGCAGGCGAGGCTTTAAACCCTGAGGTTTACAAGCAGTTCAAGCTTGCAACAGGCCTGAAACTCAAGGAAGGTTTCGGCCAGACAGAAACAACACTTTCTATCGCTAACCTCATTGGAGAGTCAAGTAAACTCGGTTCAATGGGTAAGCCTGTACCGCTTTATGATATGCATATTTTGGATTCAGACGGCAACGAAGTGCCTGATGGTGAAGTAGGCGAAATCTGCGTAAAAACTTCCGACAAGGTTCCATGCGGATTGTTCCTTGGTTACTATAGGGACGACGAGAAAACAAAAGAGGTTTATCATGATGGTTATTATCACACAGGCGACACAGCATGGCGTGATGAGGACGGATTCTTGTGGTACGTTGGCCGTGTTGATGACGTTATCAAGAGTTCAGGATATCGTATCGGACCATTTGAAATCGAGTCAGTTATCATGGAACTTCCGTAC
>JAZSHE010000199.1:0-6098 GCA_045533085.1 Ruminococcus sp. | reverse complement strand
CATCTCATCAGCACCGGCATTATATCCGTCGGTGTTCACCAGTTGTGGTTCGATGTTAGCCTGATTGAGAAGAACCTTGAGCTTTGAAAATGTAGCGGAAGATTCGTTCTTTGATAATACAGGCAGAAATCTTTCAGTCTCAGAGAAAAACTCCGTTGCATCATCAGGGTGGAAAACACCACAGTGGCCCAACACCTCAACAACATCGTTTAGATGTTTGGTCATACCGATGATGGTTATAAGCTTCATTTTAGATAATGCCAAATACATCACCTCTTACTTAAATGTTAATCTTTAGTTAATCCACGATGAGCATGGATTCAATATCCTGCACAGAGCAGTTGTAGCGGACACCCTCGATGATAGTGATGATGTTCTTGAGCTCTGCTTCGCTAACGTGCATATATGATAAAAGTACAACAGCAGGGTCAGTCGAGTAGTACAGCATACGTTTGCACATGTGGTGTCTGCTCATAAATGACATCTGTTCTTCTTTTTCAATACTTTTTTGTTTGATGCGCTTGCCGACTCTTGTTGTAGCCATAATTTCGAAAACCTGTTCAATATCTTTGGCGTTGCACATACTGTCAAGCGCTTTGTCGCTGATACTACCATACGGGAGTAAGTGTGACTTTATAGTCTGTGCGTCCATCGAGTAGTATTTCTTGAGTCTGAGAACACGTGAAATGTTACAGAAATCGTTGACATGGTCACACAGCGATTTGAGATTTTCTCTCTGTTTTTTGTTTTTGCGTTTTGATATAGCGGCATATAATTCTTTGTAAGAAAAAACATTCAAAGCATCTTCAGCACCGGCAATATCGATGACGCCGTTTTTATCAGGTCTGTAGTTTTTGAGAATCTCCTGATATTCACCCTTGCCCAAAGTTTCAACAAAAGAGTCAAAATCCCTGCACGCTGACAGTTTGTACAAATCGATATCAGTGTGCTTGTCAAAGTAGGAGGGGAGGGTAAAGATGTACTGCTCTTGCTTGTTGCACGACAAAAGTCTCAGAAAGTGGACGAGCTGTTCAATCTCGTATTTTCTGATGATGAATTCAGAAAACGGAGAGCCTTCGCTCATTTCGTATCTGCACAACGAGTCAAAGTCGTAGAAAACTTTCTGCTTGAGCAGTATTTCAAGCTGACCGCGGTGAACCTCACTTTCGTTGATTTTGTTCAGTACATCGCAGTATCGTGTGTGTGATTTCAGATAGCTCACAACCGCTGATACGCTGTTACATTTCAGCAGAGCTTTGTAGTCTTTTTCGGTCAGATGTTTGCCGTACTTGGCTCTGGCTTTTGTGATAACAGCACTCGAAGCATCGATAAACATATTAAGGTTCACCTCCAATCAGTATAGTTGTAATTAGTTTTGTAAAAATCAGTCATTGATAACCCTTGATACGATACTGTCAACCCAATTATCGTGGTTTTCTTCAAACGTTGAGTCAAGTTTTTGTGAGATGCTCTTATGTTTCTCTTGTGTTGCTTCCCACTCTTTGTCAGCGTTAGCCTTGTCGATTTCAAGGTTTTTGCGGACTCTGTCCTTAGCACGGGTGATGTAGTCGTCGTAAATCTTCTGTTTGATTTCAATGATTTCCTGTTCAGTAGCGGCTTTTTCTTTTTTTGCTTGTTCTTTCACCTGACGGGCTTGTTCGTCCATCTCGATGATTTTTTTCAGCATATCCTGCACAAAGCATCGCCTCCGTGTATATTAATTGATAAATAAGTCTGATTAGTTCTTCAAAGCCTGAAGTGGGGCAGGGATTCTACCGCCGCGGTGGATGAATTTTGTTGGGTCACCGAATCTTACAGGCATTACAGGGCCGTATCCGAGAAGACCACCGAAATTGAGCTCGTCGCCTGCTTTCAAACCGATAGCAGGGATGATTCTTACAGCAGTTGTCTTTGTGTTGACCATACCAATAGCGGCTTCGTCGGCAATAATCGCTGAAATTGTTTCAGGAGTGATATCACCAGGTACAACAATCATATCAAGACCAACCGAGCATACAGCAGTCATAGCTTCGAGCTTTGTGATGTCAAGCGCACCAATCTGTGCCGCGTGAATCATACCTGCGTCTTCACTTACAGGGATGAAAGCACCACTGAGACCGCCAACGTGAGAAGAAGCCATTACGCCACCTTTTTTAACAGCGTCGTTGAGCAGAGCAAGTGCCGCTGTTGTGCCGTGACAACCGCAAACTTCAAGACCCATTTCTTCTAAAATGTAGGCAACGCTGTCACCAACAGCAGGAGTAGGAGCTAAAGAGAGGTCAACGATACCAAATGGAACTGACAGTCTCTTTGAAGCCTGCTGAGCAACGAGCTGACCCATTCTTGTGATTTTAAAAGCAGTTTTCTTTACAAGGTCAGCAACACCTGTGATGTCACAATCCTGAGCTTTAGAAAGAGCAGCTCTTACAACACCAGGGCCTGAAACACCTACGTTGATTACACAGTCAGCTTCGCCAACACCATGGAAAGCACCAGCCATAAATGGGTTGTCCTGAACAGCGTTACAGAATACAACGAGCTTTGCAGCACCAATGCACTGTCTGTCCTTTGTGAGCTCTGCGCTTTCTTTTACAATTTTACCCATCATTTTTACAGCATCCATGTTGATGCCTGCTTTCGTAGAGCCGATGTTAACAGATGAGCAAACCTTGTTTGTGATTGATAAAGCCTCAGGAATACTCTCGATCAGAGCGTAGTCGCCTGATGCAAAGCCTTTTTCAACAAGCGCAGAATAACCGCCGATGAAGTCAACGCCCAGTTCTTCTGCAGCTTTGTCGAGTACCTTTGCGAACTTTGTGATTTTTTGTGTCTGACAAACAGATGCGAGCATAGAAATAGGGGTTACAGCGATTCTCTTGTTGATAATCGGAATGCCGTACTCCTTTGAGATATCCTCAGCTGTTTTAACAAGGTCCTTTGCATAACGACAGATTTTGTCATAAACCTTGTCACACGCCTTGTCAATGTCAGAGTCAATGCAATCGAGAAGCGAAATACCCATTGTGACAGTACGCACGTCAAGGTGTTCGTTCTCTATCATATTTATGGTTTCAAGTATATTTTTTGTCTCAATCATAGTAAAACTCCAAAATTAGATTTTATGCATGCTGTTGAAAATGTCCTCATGCATTACATGAACCTTAACGCCCATCTCTTCGCCGACTTTATCAAGCTTCTTTGAAAGGCTATCAACAGTAACGCCAGCGTCCTTGATGTCAGCGAGCATAATCATAGCGAACAGGTCCTGCATAATACTCTGTGTCACTTCGATGATATTTACTCCTTCTTCTGCACAAGCAGATGATACTTTAGCGAGAATACCAACGGTGTCTTTACCAAGTACAGTAATTACAGCTTTCATAACAAATTCCTCCTGAACTTATATTAAATATACATCTGTAATTATACTCTTATGATTTCAAAAAGTAAAGTTAACAATGCACAAACAAATATCAATAATTTAACTAATTTTGGATATTTTTCAGACAATAATTCTGCTAAAAAAATAAGCGACCCGATTAAACGGATCGCTTGTTTCTGATATAGAAAAATATGTGAAATATTTACAGCTTCTGAGCAAGCTCTTTTATGTATTCTTTGAGACCGTCTTTAATCTCGTCGTGTTCAAGACCAACATCGATAGAAGCCTTTAAAATACCGAGTTTGTTGCCCATATCGTAGCGCTTGCCCGAGTACTCAACAGCAGTCATACCAACAGTTGTTGCGAGCTCTCTCATAGCATCTGTCAGCTGGATTTCTCCGCCTGCACCTGGCTTTGTGTTTTCGAGGATATCGAAAATCTCAGGAGGGAGTACGCATCTGCCCTGAATTGAGAACAGCGACATAACTTCTTCATCAGTCTGTGGCTTTTCGATCATATCAGTACATTTGTACACATTGTCGTGGAGATTCTCGACCTTGAGTGAGCTGTATTTGTAGATGTCCTTTGCATCAACTTTCTTAACACCGAGAACACCCTTGCCGTACTCGTCGTAAGCATCAATCAGCTCTTTTGTGGCTGGAACATCGCCGATGATAACATCGTCGCCGTACATTACAACAAATGGTTCGTTGCCGACAAAAGTCTTTGCGCGTGATACAGCGTGACCCAGACCTTTTGTTTCAACCTGACGGATGTATGAAATGTTAGCGAGATTGTGGATATCCTTGATTGAATCAAGCAAATCCTGTTTTTTACCCTTTTCGAGAGTTTCCTCAAGAAGAGGTGTTCGATCAAAGTGGTCCTCGATGATACCTTTGCCACGATTTGTGATGATGAGAATATCTGTGATACCTGATTTTACCGCCTCTTCAACAATGAACTGTATCGAAGGTTTATCAACGATAGGGAGCATCTCTTTAGGCATAGCCTTAGTAGCGGGTAAAACTCGTGTTCCAAGACCTGCTGCAGGGATAACAGCTTTTGTGATTTTCATAATTTCCTCCTGATCTTACGATCGTTAACCGAAAAACTGCGGGATATAGGATAGCATAAAGTAGGTGAATAACAGTGAAAACGCAAGAGCTGTGTTAACTCCGCCTTTTTTCTGAAGAATCTCACCGACCTTGTCAGCATCTTTGGTTTCGCGCTTGATTTTAAGGATTTCTTTTTTACAGTGTTTATAATACAACCTGTTGGCACAGGCACCAATTACAACGTCAAAAATAAGTGTTACAATCGCAATCATAGTGAACAACAGCAGCAGATACAGCTCTTTGTCCGATAACTGAGCGTATGATGAAAGGAATGCGTTGTAGTCATTATTGGTGTACGCATCAAAAATCTTGTCAAAAGCGTGGTTGTTAGCGATGTAGTAGTTGAGATAAAGATACAGAATAGTCATAGCCGCCTGAATCGCGGTGATGATAGCGCCAAGTTTGTACATTTTTCGGTACAGCAGATATCCGCCACCGAATATCATAGCGCAGAAATTGAATCTTGACCTCGAAAATCTGAAGATGTTACTGAACACGGTGATGAAGTATGGTGTGTTCTGTTTAACGAATTTTGCGGTTTCTCCGGCAGTTACTCCATCGCCGAGATCAGCGTTGGGGTTGACACCTGCGAGTGGGTCGAACATAATAACCTTCGGGTTGTTCCCAAAGGTATCAGCACCGAATGGGGGATTTTGCTGGTTGCTGCTGTTAGCGTTGACATTCTGAGTGTTTTCGTGTAGCTGATTGCCGCATTTGCTGCAGAAAAAAGCCTCGTTACTGTTATTTGAACCGCATCTTTTACATACGATAAAATCACTTGATTCACTCTGATCACTTTGTTTGAGTTCTTGCTGATAGTCGAACCCGTCCTTGTGCTTGTCAAAGTTAGCACATCTGCCAATGCTCTGATAACATTCGCGGTGATGTGGGGTGCCACACTCGGGACAAACTACCACGTCTTCGTCAGCGTGAAAGTACTTGTCACACACGGGACACTTGTTGCCAATATAGTCCATATACTACTCCTATTTTTATTTTCGTTAATATTATATCAAAGAAACGTAAAAACTGCAACATATTTATTATATACTAACTTTACATTTGCTAAACTTTAGGTTATAATTAACTTGAAATAATAGGCAAAGAGGTATTTTTATGCTCCAATTTGATGAATTAAGACTAGCTTTAGAAGCACTCAGACCTGAAATTGACGACCTTAGCTCTGCTTTGGGACTTTCTGCTATGAGAAGTGAAATCGAACAGCTCGAGAATCGTGCTGCTGAGCCTGGTTTCTGGGACGATATGGAAAACTCACAGAAGATTTTACAGCGTACCAGCAATCTCAAGTCAAAGGTTGAAAAGTACGAAAAACTTGATATGCGCTATGAGGATACGCTTGCTCTCATCGAGCTTGGCAACGAGGAAGAGGACCTTTCTTTACTTGACGAAGCTCAGGCTGAATTTGAGGCTATCAAATCCGACCTTGAGCGTCAGCGCCTTTCAACACTGCTCACAGGTGAGTACGACGCAAACAATGCCATCCTCACTTTCCACGCAGGTTCAGGCGGAACGGAAGCTCAGGACTGGGCTGAAATGCTTTATCGTATGTACACACGTTGGGCTACAGCTCACGGCTTTAA
>JAZSHE010000114.1:0-2456 GCA_045533085.1 Ruminococcus sp. | reverse complement strand
GTCTCCTCAGCTGGAGCAGCCTCCTCAGCCTTTTCACAAGCCTCTACGCCACCCTTGTCAACAATAGCCTGTACGGCACGAGCGAAGGATGCGATTGGAGCCTGGAATGCACCGAGTACGTTTGCAAGAAGAATATCTCTTGATGGGAGCTTAGCGAGTCTGTCAACAGTAGCCATATCAACTACTTCACCGTCAAGGTAACCACCCTTAAGCTCAAAAGTCTTGCTCTTCTTTGCATAGTTTGCAAGAATTCTTGCAGCAGCAGCGTAGTCCTCATCACTTGTAGCGAGAGCTGTTGTGCCCTCTAAAGTGCTCTGAAGACCAGTGAGGTTTGTTTCCTCACAAGCACGGGAAAGAAGTGTGTTCTTTACAACTGTGTACTTAACGCCAGCTTCACGCAGCTCCTTACGGAGTGCTGTGTCATCAGCAACGCTGATACCCTTGTAGCTAACGAGAACACCAGTAACTGAGTTGTTAATTCTCTCAACGAGCTCAGCAACAACAGCCTTCTTTGCCTCTAAAACCTTTGCACTTGGCATTTTGTATTCACCTCCGTAAAATAATGATGTTTTACGCAGTTCAAAAAAAGCAGCCTCTCCTTTAGAGGGAGAGGCAGTAAATTACATAGTTAATGTAAATTGCTTCTTCCTCGGCAGGCGGATAAACCATTATGTCAATGACACCTGCTGTCTTTAGAACAGCGATTATATTTAATACTTAAAAGTATAAATACCTTAAATTATGCGCCAAACTTGTTAGGGTTGATTCTAACGCTTGGACCCATTGTTGAAGTTACAGCACATGACTTGATGTACTGACCCTTAGCAGCAGCTGGCTTAGCCTTTACGATAGCGCCCATGAGAGTCTCGAGGTTCTCCTGGAGCTTCTCTGTGCCGAAAGATGCCTTGCCGATTGGGCAGTGGATGATGTTTGTTTTGTCAAGTCTGTACTCAATCTTACCAGCTTTAGCCTCTTTGATAGCCTTAGCGATATCAGGAGTAACAGTACCTGCCTTTGGGTTTGGCATTAAGCCACGTGGACCAAGGATTTTACCAAGACGACCAACAAGACCCATGCAATCTGGTGTTGTGATGAGAACGTCAAAGTCCATCCAACCCTCAGTCTGAATCTTCTGTGTCATGTCCTCAGCACCAACGAAGTCAGCGCCAGCCTCTTTAGCGAGGTTCTCGTTCTCGCCCTTGCAGATAGCAAGAACTCTAACGTTTTTACCAGTACCGTTAGGAAGTACGTTAGCACCTCTAACCTGCTGGTCAGCATGACGTGAGTCAACGCCGAGCTTTACATGAAGCTCAACTGTCTCGTCAAACTTAGCAGTAGCTGTCTTAACAACTGTGTCAAGAGCTTCTGTTG
Source organism: Ruminococcus sp. (assembly GCA_045533085.1). Taxonomy (GTDB): domain Bacteria; phylum Bacillota; class Clostridia; order Oscillospirales; family Acutalibacteraceae; genus Ruminococcoides. Next base: position 1,085 of record JAZSHE010000114.1, on the reverse strand, counting down.
TGTCATATAATTTATTTCTGTCGATAAGCTTTGCGTTATCAACATATTTCTTACCGTGTTTCATCTTTTTTCCTCCATTATTAGGTGGTTAAGCGGATAGTTCCTCCCACCCGGATACATTTATTAGTCGACTACTTCAACGCCCATTGATCTAGCTGTACCCATAATCATAGATGTAGCTGTCTCGATTGATGCTGCGTTTAAGTCCTTCATTTTCTGCTCTGCAATCTTAGCGCACTGCTCACGAGTGATCTTAGCAACCTTCTTCTTGTTTGGTTCGCCAGATGCAGACTCGATGTTACAAGCCTTCTTGATAAGTACAGCTGCAGGTGGTGTCTTTGTAATAAATGAGAAAGAACGGTCTGCATATACTGTGATTACTACAGGAATGATAAGTCCTACGTCATTTTTTGTACGCTCGTTGAATTCCTTTGTGAATGCAACGATGTTTACACCGTGCTGACCGAGAGCCGGACCAACAGGTGGTGCTGGTGTAGCTTTACCAGCTGGAATCTGTAACTTAATATAACCAGTTACCTTCTGAGCCATTGTTTATTCCTCCTAAATTCGTGGTAGATGGCGGAGCAGAAAATTTACTCCTCCCACAAGGGACACAGTCCCTCATATAAAAAGCGTTATGCTAATTATTCCAGATATTTTATTCTTCTAATGATTCTACACAATTGAGATCAATCTCAATTGATGTCTCACGCCCGAACATTGAAATCGTAGCGTGAATTTTTTTGTTATCGGTATCAATCTCGTCAACAGTACCAACAAAGTCCTCAAACGGACCGCTGGTGATTCTGACCTGATCACCGACATTGTACGATACCTCGATCACACGTGATTCCACGCCCATCTGCTTAGCCTCAGCCTCTGACAGAGGTACAGGCTTGGATGATGGACCAACAAAACCAGTACATCCACGAACATTGCGAACAACATACCAAGTTTCGTCAGTGTAAATCATTTTAACGAAAACATAGCTTGGGTAGATTTTTTCTTCTCTTGGAACCTCAATCATTTCGTAAGCATCTTCACCGAGTTCCTCGAGGACACTCTTACGCTCCTTTACAGGGAGC
>JAZSHE010000187.1:0-18870 GCA_045533085.1 Ruminococcus sp. | reverse complement strand
CAGACTTCAACGCTTTCCATAGTGCCTTTGCGTCTTCCTTTTTTCTTAGTGGCGGAGAGCACACATATTTTGCGCCCTCAAGTCCTTTGAGCTCGTATCGTGATTCATCAAGCAACAGGTACTGAGGACAAGTTTCAACATAAACCTTGCATCCCTTTTTTCTGTAATACTCGACCATCTCGAGTCCATCTTTCGAACTCAGGTGTACAATAACAACAGGGACCTCAACAGTCGTTGCGATTGATAAAATTCTGCTTATAGCTTCTGCCTCGGCAACACTTGGTCTTACCTTTGGGTGAGCACTGACAGAAAGTGTTCCGTTTTCCCTACACTTGTCTGTCAGCGATTTAATAATAGCGTGGTTTTCACAGTGAACACCAACAATGCCGCCCTGTTCTTTCATCGCACTAAGAAGCGAGAAGAGCTGTTCATCAGACAGCATCATCAAATCGTAGGTCATATACGCTTTAAATGAAGTTACACCTTGCTCAAAAACCGATTTAAGATCTTCTTTAACCATATCGTTAAAATTCGACACAGCCATGTGAAAAGCGTAGTCACAACTCGATTTTCCAAAAGCTTTCAGATGCCATTTATTAAGAGCATGGTTAAGACTCTCGCATTTATCCTGAGTTGCAAAGTCAATTATCGTTGTAGTACCACCGCACACTGCCGCCTTTGTACCAGACTCAAAGTCATCAGCAGTAATGGTGTCGCTCACCTCTAAATCAAAATGAGTGTGTGCATCAATAAATCCCGGAAATAAAAGTTTGCCCGAAACGTCAACAATCTTCGCGTCCTTGTCAGAAATAAATCTTCCGACCTTAGTAATCTTCGACCCACTGATAAGTACGTCAAGTTTTTTAGCATTAACACCAGACACAACCGTGCCACCGCGTAAAAGTATATTCAAAAAATCATCTCCACATCAGTACAGATATTTGTAGTCATTAACAACAGTTTCAATCAGAGTCTTAATGTCTTTACCCAGAACATCGAGCTCGTCAAAAGTATAATCTGCAACGCCATCCAATCTTACTCTGACTTTATTATCGCATAGCACAACAAAGCCCATATTTTCGCTGTCGTTAAAGTCCTCTTCGCTGTTGAATAAAGTAAACTTTTCTTTATACGGAGCGCTGTCATACGGACAGAAACTCATACAGTTACCACATTCGTTACACATTCTGTCAACGTGCAGAATCTGTCTTCTTCCGTCAGGCAGAGTGATGACAACATTAGCACGATTAGGGCAGACATCAACACAGTTCTCACACACGGTCGAACAGTTCAGACATCTGTCAGCTTCACAAGTTTTGTCACAAGAATCACATAACTCACCTTTTTTATCGATCGCGATGTCAGTTGTAACAAACGCTTCAGATGGTATATCAACAATATGCTTTTTGCCCACTACAATGTCCGAAAACTTTTGAGCATCTGCGATACACTCTACAACAGTACACGGACCGCGCAGGCAGTCTCCCGCTGTATATACACCCTCGATATTTGTTTCAAATGCAACTTTGCCATCGTTCACTTCGATGCCGTTTTCTTCGAATATTTTTGTGTCAACTTTCTGACCTATCGCAGAAATGACAGTATCTGCAAAGACCAGTGATACCTCATCAGTGTCAACTACTCTACGGCGACCGCTTTCATCAGGAGAGCTCAATTGCATTTTTTTGCAATACAACACACCATCCTTGTGTGTCATCGGAGATACAAGCTCAACAAACTCAACACCATCATTAAGTGCAAGCTCAAGCTCGTGCTCATCTGCCGGCATATAGCGTTTTGTTCTGCGATAAACAACATACACCTGCTCAACGCCTTCTACACGTTTCGCTGCACGTGCAGCATCCATAGCTGTGTTTCCACCGCCGATAATCGCAACGCTTTTTCCGAGATTGAGTTTTTCTCCTTTGCGAAGCCTCTTCAAAAAATCGATAACTTCTATCTCATTTTCGCCCAAATCCAAAGTCTGTGACCTGTACGCACCAACAGCAAACAAGATATGAGTGTAACCACTCTCTTTCAGCTCACTGACACTTGGTGCTACCGTATTTGTGCGTATGTCAACACCTACAGACTTAATGAGCTCTATGTCCTTATTTATAGCATCTTCTGAAATTCTGAAATCAGGGATTACATTTCTGACAATTCCGAGAAGATGTTCACCACGTTCAAAAACTGTGACTTCTATTCCCTCTCGTGCAACAAAATACGCAGCAGAAAGTCCAGCCGCACCACCGCCGATAACAGCAACCTTTTTATCGCCACATTTTGGTACAGGTGTGATATCAGCCATCATAGCATCAAAGCCACAAACAGCCGCTTTCAGCTTTGTTTCTCTGATTTTTATACTGCTTTCGTAGAAATTGCGTGTGCACTTGCTCATACACGGATGAGCACATATTGTGCCCGTTACAAATGGCAACGGGTTTTTCGCGGTAATAACAGAAAGCGCCTCTTTGTGCATACCCTTTTTAACAAGATTAATATACTCAGGGATATCCTGATTTATCGGGCAACCTTTTGTACACGGTGCAAAGTAGCAATCAATCAGTGGAACTTTTTTGTCGATTTTTCTTTGAGGGATAGGTTTAATCTGTTTAATATGATGCTTATCAACACGCGAATTCTGGCTAAGAGCTGAAATCGCATCACCGTCAGTACCATCAAATTCAACATAAGGCAGAACACTCAGTTTATCCGCCATCTGGGTGAGCCTCATATATCCGCCTGGTTTTAAAATCGTAGTGGCAACCGTAACAGGCCAGATGCCACAAGAAAACAGCTTGTCAATATTAAAGTAATCAGCTCCACCCGAAAAACTCATCCTGAGCTTTGAGTCAAATTCCTTAGACAACCGGTTAGCCATTTCTATTGTCAGCGGGAACAGTGACTTACCGCTCATATACATTTCATCACTCGGGAGCTCACCTGCTTTTACATCAACAGGGAAGGTGTTGGAAAGTTTCACACCAAATTCGAGTCCCTCTTTTTCGGCTAATTTCTGCAGCCTTGCAAACATCAAAACTGCATCGTCATATTGTAAATCCTCTTTGAAATGATGATCATCAAAAGCGATGTAATCATATCCCATAGAGTCTAAAATTCCTCGCGCCGTTTCATAACCTAAAAGCGTAGGGTTGCACTTCACGAAAGTGTTGAGCTTTTTCTCTGCTAAAAGATATGTAGCAATACGCTCAATTTCATCAGGAGGACAACCATGGAGTGTGGACAAAGTTACGCTACTGCATACCCGACCGGACATCTTTTCGATATCATCAGCATAGTCAGGAAAGTATTTTTTGAGCGCTTCCTTGCATTCCTTAAAGACAGGAGTATCTGAGCAGTCCTTCAACCCCTCGATAAAGCTGTCGATTTTCTGCGATTTAATACCATCCAAATCGTAACCGACGCTCATATTAAACACAAAGCCATCATCGCTTCCCAACGAATACGCTTTGGAAATAACTTTCAGAATACACCACGCTTTGACGTATTCATCAAAAGCCTGCTGCACTGTAAGCTCTGTTGACCACTCGCAGTTGTATCCCTCATCATCAGCTTTGATACACGGACGATTGATACACTTGGCAAGATCCTCACCATCCAACGTCTGCACAGTTTTCAGCTCAAAGAACCTGGCTCCCGCAAAATAAGATGCTACAATATTCTGTGCCAGCTGAGTATTAGGTCCTGCAGCAGGTCCTACCGGTGTTTCGAGCTTTTCATTAAAAATCGAAAGTGTATTGTCGCTATTGTGACGATACGCTTTTTTTACACCAAATATGGTAGAATATTTTTCATATTCCTGCGTTATGTTCAAAAGCAGCTTTTCAATGCTTATCGGTGTCATTCTCTCGCTCATTTTATCACCTCAGTTTATCCGTTGATTTTTCTCCATAAGTCTTTCGCGGACTCTGTAATCGTTGCATTCAGTTTTTCTTCATCAATACAAACAAACTCACGGTCTTTGTACAATAGTCTGCCGTTTGCGAATGTTGTCACGCACTGTCTGCCTCTCACACCAAAGATAATATGTCCGTCGATGTTAGTGTTATCAAACGGGGTAAACGGCTTGTAATCCATAACGACAACATCAGCCACCGCTCCTTTTTTAAGCACTCCAAGGGTTGAGTTAAAATATCTTTTGCAGATTTCGGCATTATTCTTGAAAAGCATTGTTGTCACTTCGTTCCACGCAACATTAGCTTTTCCTGAGTTATGTCGCTGAATAGTAAGTGCCGAGCTTAAACTTTCAAGCATATCGTGGGTGTAAGCATCAGTACCCAGACCAACCATAATATCCTTTTCGAACAGTCTGAGTACAGGTGAACATCCAACTGCGTTGCCCATATTAGACTGAGGATTGTTCACAACCATCGTGTTGTGCTCTTTGATGATATCCATCTCAGACTCAGACACATGGATACAATGACCAAGAATTGTTTTGTCAGAAAGTATCCCCCACTTGAGCAAACGTTCAGCAGGGAGCATATTGTACTTTTCTTTTGAATCGACCACATCGTTTGTACCCTCACAGATATGGATGTGGTAACCTGTCATATTATCATTCGCTTTTACACATTTTTCGAAAGTTTCGTCCGATATTGTAAAAAGAGCATGCATACCAAACATCGCTTTTAGCATATCATCTTCTTTGTCTTTGCAGTATCTGATAAACTCTGCGTTTTCTCTGATTGCCTGGTCGCATTTTTCTTTACCATCGCGGTCAGAAACCTCATAGCAAAGACAGCTTCGAACCCCCATCTCTTTTGCAACATCTGCTATCTCAAAGAGTGAATCTGAAATTTCACAAAAGCTTGCGTGATGGTCAAAAATAGTGGTAACACCGTTTCTGATACAGTCAAGGTATGTCGCATACGCACTGGCTCTGGTCATTTTCAGACTCAGTTTACGGTCGATGTTCCACCACATACCATCGAGTATTTCGTAAAAATTGCGGGGGTTATATCCGTTTATAGAAAGACCTCGGGCAAGTGCCGAGTAGATGTGAGTGTGAGCATTGATAAATGCAGGCATGATTACCATACCCTTTGCATCAATCATCTCAGCATCTTTGTATTTACTCTTAAGTTCCTCGGTGGTGCCTACATCCTTTATAGTCGGTCCGTCAATCAATACACCGCCGTTTTCGATATACGGGTTACATTCATCTCTTGTAATAACCTTTCCGTTGCACAGCAAATACATAGTAAGCCCCCTTTGTCTCATTCAACTACATTTTATCACCCAAATATGGCATTTGCAATAGTTTTAAGCTTCCAAAAGGGAACAAGTTTAGAAATATTAATGGTCATAAAACCTTGAAAGAATACGAAAAAAGGAGTATGATGTAAGGTAGCTTAAACAGATTTTCAGAAGGTGAAACAATGTACGAAATAATAAGCGCAAACAAGCTGACTGATAACATATATTCTTTTGTTGTGAAAGCACCGCGCGTGGCAAAAAGCTGTCTCCCGGGACAGTTTGTTATTGTGCGCTCACACGAGAACTCAGAAAGAATTCCGCTCACTATTTGTGATTACGACAGAGAAAACAGTACCATCACTCTTGTTTTCCAAGTAGTTGGCGCAGGTTCGTTGAAATTATCAAAACTTTCTACAGGTGACTTTCTGCACGACGTTGTCGGTCCACTCGGATGTGAGAGCGAGCTTTGCAACACAGAAATTTCTGAACTTAAGAACAAAAGCATCCTGTTTGTTGCAGGCGGTGTTGGTACTGCTCCGGTATTTCCTCAGGTCAAGTGGTTAAAAGAACACGGTGTTGACTGTGATGTAATCATCGGTGCAAAAACAAGGGATATGCTCATTATGGTAGACCAGATGAAACAGTACGCAACTAACCTATATATCACCACAGACGATGGTTCTTATGGCCGTCAGGGGTTGGTCACAAAGGTTATCGAAGATCTTGTGAATATCGAAAACAAACATTATGATATGTGTGTTGCTATTGGTCCGATGATTATGATGAAGTTCTGCTGTCTTACAACAAAAGCCCTATCTATACCAACCACAGTCAGCCTTAACCCTATTATGGTTGACGGCACAGGAATGTGTGGCGCATGCAGAGTCAGCGTTGGTGGCGAAATCAAATTCGCTTGCGTTGATGGCCCTGAATTTGACGGACATTTGGTTGATTTTGACGAGGCGATGAAACGCCAGAATATATATAAAACCGAGGAAGGCAGAGCCTACCTCAAAGAAAAAGAAGGCGACACCCACCACGGTGGTTGCGGCTTTTGCGGAGGTGAACAGTGATGGATATGACAAAAAAAGTTCCAATCCGTGAACAAGACCCTGTAACTCGTGCAAAGAATTTCGACGAAGTTTGCCTTGGTTACACAAAAGAACAAGCAATGCTCGAGGCAACACGTTGTCTTGAGTGTAAAAATCCTTTCTGCGTTATGGGATGTCCCGTTTCTGTTCCAATCCCTGAATTTATCCACAAGGTAAAAGAGGGCGATTTTGACAAGGCTTTCGAGATAATCTCAGAATGCAACACTTTACCCGCAATATGCGGCAGAGTCTGCCCACAGGAATCGCAGTGCGAGGGCAAGTGTGTCCGTGGTATAAAAGGCGAGTCAGTTGCTATCGGAAAGCTCGAGCGCTTTGTTGCTGATTACGCAATGGGAAAAGGCAAACGCCGTCCTCATTCTCACGAAAAGAACGGCAAAAAGGTCGCTGTTATCGGCTCAGGCCCTGCATCCCTTGCTTGTGCAGGAGATTTAGTAAAATACGGCTACGATGTAACAATCTTCGAAGCCCTTCACGAAGCGGGCGGTGTACTTCTCTACGGCATCCCTGAATTCAGACTTCCAAAAGAAGAAGTTGTAAAAAAAGAAATCGCTATGCTCCTTCACATGGGTGTAAAAATCGAGCTCAACACAGTTGTCGGAAAATCCGTTACAATAGACGAGCTTATGACTGACGAAGGTTTTGACGCTGTGTTCATCGGCTCAGGTGCAGGTCTTCCTAAATTTATGGGAATCAAAGGCGAGAATGCTAACGGTGTTTTCTCAGCAAACGAATACCTAACTCGTTCTAACCTGATGAAAGCTTTTGACGAAAATTCAACTACACCGATTATGCGAGGAAACAAGGTGGCTGTAGTTGGTGGTGGTAACGTTGCTATGGACGCTGCACGAACAGCCCTGCGTCTTGGCAGCGAAGTTCATATCATATACAGACGAAGCGAAGCTGAGCTTCCAGCGAGAAAAGAAGAAGTTCACCATGCTAAAGAAGAAGGAGTAATTTTTGACATTCTCACAAATCCTGTTGAAATTCTCACTGATGACAACGGCTGTGTCAGCGGTATCAAATGCGTAAAAATGGAACTTGGCGAACCTGACGCATCCGGCAGAAGAAGACCTGTTGTAGTAGAAAACTCTGAGTTTGTCATCGATGTTGATATGGTTATCATGTCACTTGGCACATCTCCTAACCCACTGATTTCATCCACAACAAAAGGTCTGGATATCAACAACAGAAAGTGTATTGTTGCTGACGAAATCACCGGTCAGACATCACGCGAAGGTGTTTTCGCGGGCGGAGATGCTGTCACAGGTGCAGCTACAGTTATCCTTGCGATGAGCGCAGGACGTTCTGCTGCTATCGGCATCCACGAATATCTCAGCAATAAATAACGCAATTTACACGCATAAATATTGCAAATATGCTACATAAACCGTCGAAATATATGCATATTTCTATCAAATATTGAAAAAATGTAGAAAAATCTTGCATTTTAATAACATTAGTTCTATAATGTTATTAGTGCAAGATTTTTGTTTTTTATCTATCGCTTTGTTGTGAATTTTTCGCACTATGATGCATATTCATAACGAAGGGCACTTTAAAAAGTAAAATCTATTTTAGGAGGATATCCACTATGTCTTATGTTGATGAAGTATTAGCAAAAGTTCAGGCTAAAAATGCTAACGAGCCTGAGTTCCTGCAGACAGTTGAAGAAGTATTAAACTCACTTCGTCCTGTTATCGAAGCTAACGAGGAAAAGTACAAGAAGCAGGCACTTCTTGAGAGAATGTGCGAACCTGAGAGACAGGTAAAGTTCAGAGTTCCATGGGTTGATGACAATGGTCAGGTACAGGTTAACACAGGTTACCGCGTACAGTTCAACTCTGCTATCGGTCCATACAAGGGCGGTCTTCGTTTTGCTCCAAACGTATACATCGGTATCATCAAGTTCTTAGGTTTCGAGCAGATTTTCAAGAACTCACTCACAGGTCTCCCAATCGGTGGCGGTAAGGGTGGTTCTGACTTCGACCCAACAGGTAAGTCAGACGCTGAAATCATGAGATTCTGCCAGTCATTTATGACAGAGCTTTACAGACACATCGGTCCTGAGACAGACGTTCCAGCTGGTGATATGGGCGTTGGTGCTAGAGAGATCGGTTACCTCTTTGGCCAGTACAAGAGAATCGCTAACAGATTTGATGGTGGCGTTTTAACAGGTAAGGGCCTTACATACGGCGGTGCTTTAGGCCGTGCAGAAGCTACTGGTTATGGTATCGTATGGTACGCTGAAGAAATGCTCAAGTACAACAACGACACAATCGAAGGCAAGAGAGTTGCTATCTCTGGTTTTGGTAACGTTGCTTGGGGTACAGCTAAGAAGCTCACAGACCTCGGCGCTAAGTGTGTTACTATCTCAGGTCCTGACGGTTACATCATCGACGAGGATGGCGTAAACACAGAAGAGAAGTGGCAGTGTATGCTCGACCTCAGAAACTCAGGTCAGAACATCGTTGCTCCATACGCTGAGAGATTCCCTAACGCTAAGTTCATCGCTGGCAAAAAGCCTTGGGAATATGCTGACGCTGACCTCTACATCCCATGTGCTACACAGAACGAAATTCACCTCGAAGATGCTAAGGCAATCGTCGCTTCTGGCACAAAGTACGTTTGTGAGGGTGCTAATATGCCTACAACAAACGAAGCTCTTGAGTACCTCATGGACAACGGCGTTATCGTTGGTCCTGCTAAGGCTGCTAACGCTGGTGGCGTTGCTACATCTTGCATCGAGATGGGTCAGAACGCAGGCAAGACAGTATTCTCATCAGAGCAGGTTCTCGAACAGCTCCACGGCATTATGGTAAACATCCACAAGGCTTGTGCTGATGCTTCTCTCAAGTACTACGGCAAGTATGACCTTGTTAAGGGTGCTAACATCGCAGGCTTCGAGAAGGTTGCTGACGCTATGATGGCTCAGGGTATTGTTTAATCTCCTGAAATAACATATAACATAAATTAAGCTCCTGTCTTTTTACGGCAGGAGCTTTTTGTTACACAAAAACATACAGGCACAGCTGTTAATTGCTGTGCCTGTAACCTTTTTATTTAATAAAATAATTATTCAATTTCTGTCTTCCAAAGACCGTGGAGATTACAATAAGCAAACACAGCTACAGGTTTTTCGTCAGCTAAAGCAAATGTGACCTTAGGCTCACTGCCTACTTCTAAGCATTTGCGCTGACCACCTCTGTCAGTCTGCAGATAAACCCATACGATGTGATGTTCCTCTAACATTGGATGAGGTGTACTGCCGATTTCTACACAGACCTTGTCGTTTTCAAGTGTCACAACAGGAAGATGCTTTTCTACACTTGCGTCCTCTGTGTTAGGAATAAGCTCTGTCATTTTCTGACCACAGCACATCATTGGCACACCGGCGTTGTGGATAAGACCAACAATATTTCCGCAGTGCTCGCATACATAAAATCTGATTTCACACATAATTATTACCTCCGTGTATTGTATATAATTGTATTATTTAGCGTGATAAATATTCCTCAGCGTAATGAGCCGCTACAGCGCCATCTGAAACCGCAGTCACAACCTGTCTTAGCACCTTTGTGCGAACATCACCCACAGCGTAAACTCCATCAATCGTAGTTTTTGTAGACTCATCAGCCACGATATATCCGCTGTTATCAAGCTCAAGCTGTCCATCCAGAAAATCTGTAGCAGGTTTACGACCAATACTGATAAACACAGCGTCGCACTCAATCTCTCGCTTTTCGTTAGTTTTGACATCAATCAGCGAAATTGAGCTTACTCTTCCATTTTCACTCTCGACCTTTGACACCACGCTATTGTAACAAAACTCGATGTTCTCTGATTTCATCACTGGGTCGTGGTAAATCTTTGTAGCTCTCAGCACATCACGTCTGTGCACAAGATAAACCTTCTTGCACAAATGTGAGAGATAAAGTGCATCAGAAACAGCTGAGTTACCCCCACCAACGACAACAGCAATCTTATCCTTATAAAATCTGCCATCACAGTGAGCACAGTAGTGTATTCCTGCACCCAAAAGCTCCTGCTCATTTTTTAGTCCGAGTTCTCGTGGATTAGCACCAGTAGCAATCACAACTGTTCTTGCAAAAAGTTTTCCCGAATAGGCAGTTTCAACCTCTTTAATCTCGCTGTTGAGATCAACTGAGATAACTTCATCGTACATAGTTTCAGCACCAAAACGCTGTGCCCCCTGTTGCATATTTTGGGACAGTTCAATGCCGTCTATCCCCTGAGGAAACCCCGGATAGTTGTCGATAACATCAGTAAGCGTCATCTGACCACCCACAGCCATACGCTCGAGTATAAGGGTATCAAACCCCGCGCGTGACGAATATAAAGCAGCAGTATAACCCGCAGGTCCACCGCCTATGATTATCATATCATAAACACGTTCCATAATTTCACCAATAGCGTTTAGCTGTCGAGCATGGCAAGAATCGCAGCCTTAGGCTTTGCTCCCATTGACTTTGTAACAACCTCACCATTACGCATAACAACAAGTGTCGGGATACTCATAACTGAAAAAGCTGCTGCCAGCTCCTGTTCTTCGTCAACATTGATTTTGCCAAAAAAAACATCAGGGCACTCCTGAGCTAGCTCTTCAATAATCGGACCTACCATACGGCAAGGACCACACCAATCTGCATAAAAATCAAGTAAAACTGTTTTATCGCTATTTTTCACATCATTAAAATTATCTTTAGTCACTTTTAAAACTGACATACTCATACATCCTTTCAATTATATTATGCCCAAAAATTGACATTATTATAAAATCAGTATAGCAAAATGCACATCATTTGTAAATATATTCTCTCCTCAGTGTTAAATTTTACATAATAATTTATTTAATTATAGATACTACTTGACATTTTTAAAACACAGCACTATAATATAGGCAATATATTGCATATCGAGGTGATATTGTGAATTCATCAGACGTATTAAATATGATGGACCCAAAACACGCATTGTTCGGTTTGTTCTTCGCCTTTCACAACAGGTTGCAAACCGCAGGTGATGCCTTTTATCAGGAAATAACTTTCAAACAGTTTTTTCTATTGGCTTGTATGAGTCTTTTCACAGACTCCCCTCCTACTGCGAACGACCTCTCAAAGGTTATGGGATGCACAAGACAAAATGTGAAAGAAATTCTGACAAGCCTGGAGAAAAAAGGCTTTGTAACTCTATACCAAAGCAAAACAGACAAAAGAAAACGCATCGTAACGCTCACAGAGAAAGCTATGATCACAGCCAGTAAATACAGAGACGGTGAGAATGAATTTCTAAGAAGACTGTACGAAGGTGTTACCGAAGAGGAAATAAGATATACCTACAGCGTTTTAACAAAACTGGAAGACAACTTAAAGATAATAAATGAGGAGTTAAAAAAACGAACACAATCGTAATTTATAATTCACAGACAGGTTTTACAAAAAAATACGCACAGTGGATAGCAGAGAAAACAAACGGCGAATGTGTGGAGTTTGCCACAGCAAAGAAATTAGACCTTGATAGCTTTGATGCCATCGTTTTCGGCGGTTGGGCTGTCGCAGGTTCAATCAGCAAACTCAAGTGGTTTAAAAAGAACATCTCAAAATGGAATGACAAAAAGCTCGTTGCTTTCTGCTGTGGTGCAAGTCCTATTGATAACCCTGAGATTGAAGAAGCATTGCCTAAAAACTTCACAGAAGATGAACTCAAAAAAGTCAGATGGTTCTATTGTCCGGGTGGTCTTGACTACGATAAGATGCCAGCCACTTCAAGAGTATTAATGAAAATGTTCATCAAATCACTTGACGCTAAAAAAGACAAAACAGAAGATGAAATTAATCAAATTAGAATTATGTCATCGTCCTACGATATCTCAGATATCAAATACATTGAACCTATTCTTGACTACATCAACAGCTGATTTATGTAATTGCAAAGACACTCATTCAAGAGTGTCTTTTTGTAATGCAACGATTATTAACATAAATTGTTAAGGAAAGTTGGTTGCGATTGATTGTATGAAATGGTATAATTCTGTGTGAAAGGAATGAGAAATATGATTAATATAATTTCTAGGAATCTGAAATATTTAAGAGATAAACACGAACTCACTCAAGAGCAATTTGCAGAAAAAATCGGTGTATCACGCCAGACTGTTGCAAAGTGGGAAAATGACGAATCCCTTCCTGACATTGAAAAATGCGTGCAAATCGCAATAATGTTCAAAGTATCACTCGACGCCCTTTCTATGTTTCCTCTCGATGAACAAGAACAAACACAGAGTAGCGAATCCGATGGAAAATATGTTTTCGGAATCGTAAAGGTAGGCGAACGCGGTCAAGTAGTAATCCCAAAGCGTGCAAGAGAGGTATATGACATTAAATCAGGCGACAGATTGCTCGCAGTTGGTGATAAAAAAGGAATGGCATTCGCAAAATTTAAAAATCTATTAGATTTGCACTTTATTTAAGGAGAACAACTATGCTCGCTATAAAAACAGAGAACCTCACAAAAAAATACAAGGATAGAACTGTTGTAAAAGATCTTAATCTTGAAGTTAAGGAAGGCGAAATGTACGCACTGCTGGGTGTAAACGGTGCAGGTAAGTCAACAACAATCAAGATGCTCTCCTGCCTCATTCAGCCTACTTCAGGCGATGCAGAGATCCTTTCACACAGTATCACAAAAAGTAGCACAGCGGTAAAACAGATAATAAGCGTTTCACCACAAGAAACATCTGTCGCTCCAAACCTGACAGTTGAGGAAAACCTTCTGTTCATCGCAGGAATTTTTGGATTTTCCAAAGCTCAGGCTAAAAAGAAAACTCAGCAGATTATTTCTGACTTTGATATGGAAGAAATTAAAAACAGCCGCGCAAAGACTCTCTCGGGTGGATGGCAGAGAAGGCTCAGTATCGCTATGGCGCTCATCAGCGAGCCAAAGGTTATTTTCCTTGATGAACCAACTCTGGGACTTGATGTACTCGCACGTCGTGACTTATGGAAACATATTTCAAAACTCAAGGGAAAAATCACAATTATCCTCACCACCCACTACCTAGAGGAAGCCGAGGCTTTGTCAGACAGAATCGGTATTATGGCAAACGGTGTACTGAAAGCTCAGGGCACAGCATCTGAGCTCAAAGAAATGGCTCACACCGATAACTTTGAAGAAGCGTTTGTAAGAATTGCAGGAGATGAAATTTAAAATGAGAACGTTAGTATTTGCATCACGAAACACAAAGGAAATCACTCGTGATATATTCACCCTGATTTTCGGTATATTATTTCCACTTGTACTTTTAGTACTTCTTTCAGCTATTAACTCAAGCATCCCTGAGGGTGCAGGAATGAAGCTTTTTGAAATCACAAATCTTGTTCCCGGAATTTCTGTTTTTGGGCTGAGTTTCATCTCGCTTTTTACCGCTACATTAGTATCAAAGGACAGATGCACAAGTTTTATCTTAAGGCTGTTCACTTCCCCACTCAAATCAAGCCAGTACATAGCAGGCTACACCCTGCCACTTATCCCGATGTCACTTTTGCAGATAATCGTTTGCTACATCGCATCATTTGCTTTTGGACTTGAATGGTCAACAAACATCCTGCTTGCTGTTATAGTTAACCTACCGACTACAATTTTGTTTATCGCTATTGGTCTTTTATGCGGTACTATTTTCAACGACAAAGCTGTCGGTGGTGTGTGCGGTGCGTTGCTTACAAATCTCTCTGCGTGGCTCTCAGGCACATGGTTCGACCTTGAGCTGGTTGGCGGTGCTTTTGAGAAAATTGCAGATATGCTCCCATTCGTTCACGCAGTAAACGCTGGAAGATACGCTCTCTATGGCGAGTACAGCAAAATTATGCCTGAACTTTTGTGGGTAATCGGATACGCACTCACTATCACGGTAATCGCAATCATACTCTTCAGCTACAAAATGAAACAGGACAAATAAAAAACATTATTAAAAAATCCTCCGTAGGTTTAATTCTACGGAGGATTAATTATTTATGCTAAAGTTGCCGCTAAAACCGCCTTGATTGTGTGCATACGGTTTTCAGCTTCGTCAAATACGATTGACTGTTCAGACTCGAAAACTTCGTCGGTAACTTCCATGCAAGTAATACCGAATTTTTCGTTAATCTGCTTGCCGATTGTTGTGTTTAGATCGTGGAAAGCTGGTAAGCAGTGCATAAACTTACACTTAGCACCAGCATTATCCATAAGTGCCTTGTTCACCTGATATGGTGAAAGCTCCTTGATGCGTTCTTCCCAAACTGAATCAGGCTCACCCATTGATACCCAAACATCAGTGTAGATAACGTCTGCATCCTTAGTCGCAACCATTGGGTCCTCAATGAACTCGAGAATTGCGCCTGTAGTCTCAGCTACAGCCATACATTCTTTTACAAGCTCATCATTTGGGAAATACTTCTTTGGAGCACAAGCAACAAAGTGCATACCCATCTTTGCACAACCAACCATAAGTGAGTTACCCATATTGTAACGAGCATCGCCCATATAAACAAGCTTCTTGCCCTTTAAATCTCCACAGTGCTCTTTGATTGTCAAAAAGTCAGCTAAAATCTGAGTTGGATGGAACTCGTTTGTGAGACCGTTGTAAACAGGAACATCAGAATATTTTGCTAAATCCTCAACGATTTCCTGACCAAAACCACGATACTCAATAGCATCGTACATACGGGAAAGTACTCTTGCTGTGTCAGCGATTGACTCTTTTTTACCAATCTGTGAACCTGATGGATCCAAGTATGTAGGGTGCATACCAAGGTCAGCAGCAGCAACCTCAAACGCACAACGTGTGCGTGTTGATGTCTTTTCAAAAATCAGAGCAATGCCCTTGCCCTCACACATTCTGTGTGGCTCGCCTGCTTTTTTCTTTGCCTTTAATTCGGCTGATAAATCAAGCAGGTAGTTAATTTCATCAGTTGTAAAATCAAGTAATTTCAAAAAATCTTTATTTTTAAGTGACATAATTTCCTCCTGTTATACACACGCGGATTTGATAACATCCACAGCTTTTTTAAGCGTTTCAAAATCAATGTTAAGTGATGGAAGAAGTCTTACTTTGTCCTTTGCAGAAAGACAAAGTACGCCGTTTTTCATACATTCCTTTATTATCTCAGATGCAGGCTTTTTAGTCTTGATACCAATCATCAGACCCATACCCGTTACAGACTCAACACCCTCACAAGAAGATAGTGTATCAAAAACATACTGACTTTTGTTTTTAACATCCACCATCAGTTCATCGGTGAGTCGCTCAAAAACAGAAAGTGCTCCTGCACAAGCCACAGGGTTTCCGCCGTAAGTTGAACCGTGGTCGCCAAAACCCAGAGTATTCTGAGCTTTTTCACCTACTACACAAGCTCCGATTGGAAGTCCACCGCCTAAGCCTTTTGCAGTTGTAAAAACGTCAGGCTGTACACCATAGTTCATAAACGCATAAAGTTCGCCTGTTCTGCCGTTACCAGTCTGAACCTCATCCACCATAAATAGGATATCGTTTTCATTACAGTAAGCGTACACAGCTTTCACAAAGTCGCTATCGAGCTTAATGACACCACCCTCGCCCTGAACACATTCAAGCAAGACAGCACAGACATTGTGCTCTTTGCAAGCGGAAATTACCGCGTCAGCATCATTTGCATCAGCGTGTACAAAACCAGCAGGCAACGGATTGAACAGCTCATGATAGTGGTCCTGTCCTGTTGCGCTGAGGGTTGCGAGTGTTCTGCCGTGGAAACTGTTGTTTAATGTCAGAATGTTATATCTGTCGTAACCTTTGTCAGCGGAATATTTTCTTGCGACCTTAATCGCACACTCGTTAGCCTCGGCTCCCGAATTTGAGAAAAACACCTTGCTCATATTTGTTTTCTCACACATTGCCTTTGCAAGCAAAGCACAAGGAGATGTGTAATATAAATTTGAAGTATGCTGAAGTGTTGAGAGCTGTTTTGTCACAGCTTCGACCCACTTTTCGTCTGCGAAACCAAACGCTGTTACACCGATACCTGATGTAAGATCGATGTATTCTTTACCATTTTCGTCCTTGACAACAGAGCCTTTGCCCTGTGTCAACTCAAGATCAAAACGGTTGTAAGTGTTCAGCACATATTGTTTATCAATGCTTTTTGTTGTCATTTTTATCGCCTCTGATCATTGTTCCCGCACCTTCATCGGTGAGCAATTCCATAAGAATTGAATGTGGCACACGTCCGTCCATAATTACGACGTTCTTAACACCCTTGTAGATAGCTTCAATACAACATCCGATTTTCGGAATCATACCGCCCTTTATAGTGCCGTCCTTATAGAGGTTCTGAGCCTGTTCAACAGTCAGACCTGTGATAAGAGTATTCGGGTCATCTTTATCTCTTAATACGCCTTCGATGTCTGTCATCATAATAAGACGCTCAGCACCAAGCGCTCCTGCAATATGAGCAGCAGCTGTGTCACCGTTGATGTTATATGCGTTGCCATCTTTATCACAACCGATTGTTGAGATAACAGGGATGTATCCGTTAGAAAGCAAGTCCTCAACCGGTCTGATATTAACATTTGTAATCTCGCCGACATAGCCGAGTCTTTCGTCTTTCATCTTAGCCTGAATGAGCATGCCATCCATACCGGAAATACCCATCGCTTTGCCGCCTTTTGCTTCGACCATATTAACTAAAGTTTTGTTAACTTTACCGGCGAGCACCATCTGTACGATATCAACGGTCTCTTTGTCTGTAACACGCAAACCATCAACCCACTTAGGCTCTTTGCCGAGTTTAGTCATCATATCGTTGATTTCAGGACCACCGCCGTGAACTAAAACAACCTTGATACCGATAAGCCACAGAAGAACGAGGTCCTCCATAACCTGCTGTTTGAGTTCATCATCAATCATAGCGTTTCCGCCGTATTTAACAACGATAACCTTACCGTTGTAACGTTTAATATATGGAAGAGCCTCAGTTAAAACCTGAGCTCTCTCAGGGTTAGATAATTTGATAGTTTTCATAGTAACCTCTTATGTACGGTAGTCACCGTTAATTTTTACATAATCGTATGTCAGGTCACAGCCCCAGGCTTTTGAAGAAAATTCTCCATCACCTACTGACACATTGATATCGATTTCTTTTTCAAGTAAGATTTCCTTTGCTTTTTCCTCGGAGAAAGGAACGCCTGCTCCGTTTTCGCAAACAAGGATTTCACCCTTATTAGAGCTGAATGTTACTCTTACTTTTGTAACATCGACATCAGCTTTGCTGTAACCGATTGCACACAGCACGCGTCCCCAGTTAGCGTCAGCACCGAACATAGCAGCTTTGAGCAAACTTGAACACACAACGCTCTTTGCAACAGTTCTTGCTGTATCGAGTGAATCAGCACCAGTTACATTACACTCGAGCATCTTTGTTGCACCCTCACCATCAGCAGCAATCATACGACAAAGTGTCATAGTAACTGTGTTGAGTGCTTTCATAAATGTATCAAAAGCTTCTCCCTCAGCGTTAATCTCATCATTTTGAGCTAAACCGTTACACATCACAGTTACCATATCATTTGTAGATGTGTCACCGTCAACGGAAAGCATATTGAATGTTGCGTCAACGTCCGAACTCAACGCTTTCTGGAGCATCTCTTTTGAAATGCAA
Organism: Ruminococcus sp.; assembly: GCA_045533085.1. Classification (GTDB taxonomy): domain Bacteria; phylum Bacillota; class Clostridia; order Oscillospirales; family Acutalibacteraceae; genus Ruminococcoides. Next base: position 851 of record JAZSHE010000187.1, on the reverse strand, counting down.
ACGTCACTTGTGATAAAAACAAGCATAGTTGCCATATCAGGGTGAATCATACCGCTGCCTTTAGCACAACCACCCATTCTGCAGATTTTGCCGTTGATTTCAAACTCAACAGCAACCTCCTTCTGGATTGTATCGGTTGTCATAATAGCTGATGCACAATCAAAGCTGCCGTCCTCGCTTAAAAGTGAAGCAAGTTCGTCCATCGCATTTTCAATCGGAGTGATTGACAGTGGCTGACCGATAACACCAGTTGACGCTACAACTACGTCTTTAGCATCAACTCCTGTAACATTCTGTACAAGCTGACACATTTTTGTTGCGATTTCGATGCCATCAGCGTTGCAGGTGTTAGCATTACCTGAGTTGCAAACAACAGCCTGAGCATAACCATCAGCAATATTCTGTTTTGTAACAGTGAGCGGAGCACCCTTAACTAAATTTCTGGTGTAAACCGCACAGGTTGTAGCTTTCTTTTCGCTCACGATAAGAGCGAGGACTTTTTTAGTCTGGTTTCTGCGGATGCCACAATGCACTCCGCTGGCTTTATATCCTTTTGCGGCACAAACACCGCCTGAAATTATCTTCATAGTAATTATCCTTTATATATTTAATCCTTCGGTTTCATCGACACCGAGCAAAATATTCATATTCTGAATCGCAGAGCCTGATGCGCCCTTACCAAGATTATCAAAACGTGATACAAGCAAAATTCTGTCATCGTTTCCGCAAACTGTAATCTGCATATCATCTTTGAGATTAAATGCATTTGCTGACATAAATCCACCTTCATCTGCATTTTCATCAAAGTGGACAAGCTTACCAGCGTAAACTGACTTGTACACGTCCTTTAT
>JAZSHE010000172.1:0-11340 GCA_045533085.1 Ruminococcus sp. | reverse complement strand
GAGGCAGTTTTGAAACTTAACCGCATTTTCGAGGATGCTCAGGCGGCTTGTGAACAGTATGAACACAATGTTCGATTGCGCTGTGAGCAGCTTGAGAGCGAAACCGGACGCAAATGTGAAGAGATAATAAGTCAACTTGAGAAAAGTGCATTAACGAAGAAACACAAAAGAGCAAAAGCAAACGGAAGGGATACACTTTGATAAAACAAAAGAAAATACTTGAACGTCCCTCTGTTGAACTGCTGGAAGCGGAAATCCGGAGAACAAACTATAAGCGGCGTTTCCATACAGTACTTAAAAGCACTATATATGCACTGATTACCGTTGCGGCGGTGGCTGTTTTGGTGGCAACCTTATGGTTGCCTGTTATGCAGACCTACGGAAATTCTATGACACCGACACTGAGCGATGGAGAGATTATTTTCTCTGTAAAGACAAAGAAATTAGAACAAGGCGACGTTATCGCTTTTTACTATAATAATAAGGTATTAGTCAAACGTGTGATTGCAGGTTCAGGGGATGTCGTGAATATTGACTCAGACGGAACGGTCTATGTCAATGAGCAATTATTAAATGAGCCTTATCTGTCAGAAAAATCTATGGGAGAGGTGGATATCGAACTGCCATATCAAGTACCTGACGGCAGGTATTTCGTTATGGGCGACAACCGAGTCACTTCGGCTGACTCCAGACATACGTCGGTGGGATGTGTGTCTGATGAACAGGTAATCGGAAAGATTATTTTCCGAGTCTGGCCGTTAAAACAGATCGGACCTATCAACTAACCTTAACATTACATAATTTTTTACAGGAAGGAGGTAACCCGAATGCGGCTCAAAGAAAACGGTATGTTGCGAAAATATCAAAGAGCAAATAAAAATCGAAGCATCCTGAAGATGTTTATTCGGGTTATGGCGTGTCTGGTTGTATTCTGCACAACTTACGCACTCATCCTTCCTGTTATTACGCTTGAGCAGGAATACACCTGCGGTATGGAAGAACATATACATACTGACAGTTGCTATGCACAGGACGGTATGTTGCAAGAAAACTCACCTAAGCTCATCTGCGGACAGATAGAACATCAGCACAATAAAGACTGTCATCCGTACAAAAGCAAAACCGAAAAATCATCTCCGGCTTCTGTGGGAGCAGGCAGTACGGCAACTTTGACTCTCGATTTTACCAGTTGGGGACCTTGGAATCCGATTGAGTTTCCTCAGGGCAACACTTATTCCTGTGAGGTCGGCTCAGAAGTCACCATCACCTTGGACGACTACTTAAACCGAGGAGTTTCTTACAACGAACCAGATATCACTGTGTCAGGATGCACTGTAGTTTCTGTTAGTTGTACTTGTGATCAGGGACACACCTCTCACAGTGGTTGGAGCAATTGCGGTATGCGGCACGAAATCGTATTACGCATCACGCAAAACACTGCGCGCATTGAATGTCGTGTGGGTGGTTACGATTGGCCAAAGGAAGGCAACAGCGTAGTTATCTCAGGTTCTGATACTCCTGAACCTACTACACCTTCTGAAACCGTTGCACCTACTGAACCGACTAATCCACCGGAAACTCAGCCACCAACAGAACCAGAGGTGGTCCGTCCCGGTTATCCAACTGCTGTAAAGACAGGCAAATCGACGGTTGATACCCTGTACTTCTACAACTTTTCTGCCAGCGACAGTGGCATTTTACCTCTGGCGGGTTGCGAATTTCTGATTACAGGCACCACAGACGATAATAAGCCGTACTCAGCTACTATCTACAGCGATGATACTCTGGAGATTCAGTTGCCTTATGACATACCGACAGGTAACTATACTATCACAGAAGTGTCTACACCTGAGGGCTATATGCGTGACAGCAATCACACAAGGAGTTTCGGTGTTACCTATAACAATGTCGTGGGTGAGAAAACATTTTCAGATAATAGGACTATTGGCAGTTTTTTAAATCATACATTAGAAGATCTTGATGCAGGCAAATATGCAGAGGTCGAGGATTACAACAATCGTACATATGAAATAGTGCTTAATGCCGAATCCAGTATTCGCCTATACCAAATGAACCCTATCGATGTGTTGTTCGTCGTAGACCAATCAAACTCTATGTTGTTCCCTTCGGGACTGAGAGAAACGGGAACATCCATAACTCTCTATCAAGACCCAACAGAGAGCTGGTGGTCGGGAAATCAGAATCTCAACCAAATGGACAGGCTGGATAAAAGCAAGCTTTACTATATCATTGCTGACCCAAGCGGTACATCCACAGTCTTTGCCGTATGGCATAACGGAGAACGCTGGATGTATCAGGATGCTTCCTACTACGCAAAAGCTTGGCACGATAATGCTGACGGTTATCGTCAGGAAGGCGAGATTGCGATTTTCCCTGAGTCTAATGTTAGCTTCAGCGACCAGCCTACTACAAACAGTCAAGGACAGAAAGTTCGTGCCAACGGTGGCGACTTAGGTATGACTATTGAAGGAACTTTAGGCAACGATATTGGCTCAGGTGGCAGAAAAACCTATCAGGTATATACCGCCGTTGACCAGTATAACCGTCTGCATTATCTGGAGGAATCTATTTCAAGAGCAATCTATCAGCTCTCCGATGCTAACGTAGAAAACACAGCAACTCTGATTAGATTTACCAAGACTGTGGACGAGGCGCACTGTATGGGACCTATGGAGCTTACTCCTGACAACGCAGATGTTCTTGTGGATGCAGTGAATTCCATTAATACCAGCGGTGGTACACGTCAGGATTTAGCTTTAGAGCACGCTTACGCTCATCTGACGGGTAACATAACTTACAAAGATGGTTCTTCAAACGATAAATTTACAAAAGACAAAAACTACACTTTCACCATCCTTATCACCGATGGTGCACCGGTACGAAGCGATAACAGTGCACCACCACTTGATACTATCTACTCACAGATACGAAGTTTCGGTGCTCAGGTCAGACGAGAATCTACTCTTGTCACAATCGGACTTGGTATGAATAACGTTGAAGGTGGTAAACAGGTATTGCAGGATATCGCATCACTTCCTCAGTATGCAAGTATGCTGGAAGATGCATCAGATTTGACTGAGGTTCTCCACGATTTACTGTTCTCAAGTCTGACCCCAAAAGAAACTCAGGATATCAGTGGCGATGTGGAGGACGTAATCAGCGATTCGTTCTATCCTATCGCTTGGGTTAATAAAGGAACTTATACAGGTCGTAGCGTGCTGTATTCCTATGGTGCTCGTGATTGGGTTATTCTAGAGCCCGGTGACTGGATTACCTTAAATGGTGAATTTGTCGGCACACGGCAAGGAAGTCGAGGGCATGGTCAGTTGATGCAGGATGCAAATGGCGATATGCGTATCAGCTGGAAAGACCGAACACTTTCTGATAATGTCAGATGGACAGGTCGTTTCTACGTAAAAGCCAAAGAAGATTTCATCGGAGGCAACGCTATTGATACCAACAAGTACGCCGCAATTGATGTGGGTGGCACGGCTTTTGAGCTTCCTGTACCTACCGTCAACGTCCGTTTGCTTAGTCTTAATCAGAATAACAGCGAAGTAACGGTTTATCTGGGCGACACCATAAATGAACCAGGCGACAGCCCGATAGACAGCCTTAGATATTTTTACAATAACACTAAATTTACCAAAATACATACAGGTATTCCTGATCGAAACGGCGTTGATTTTGGACCTATCCAGAACGCTTTGGACCCTGATGCCGACGCTAATGACGGTCTTCAAAACGATACCTTCCTGCTGAAATACGCAATGGGCAAGGACCTGACTGACGAACAGTGGAAACATCTGATGGAGTCGCAGGATAACACCGTTGTAGTTGACTACACCTATGACGATAACAGTAGCCACGGTCCTGTTGGATATTTCACATTCCGCCTAACAAAAAATGGTGAAACTGCTGACTATGACACGCACAAGGCTACTCTTTCAGGTCAGCGTGTGGAAGACTACACACTTCACGTAACCTACACAGCTTACGAGTTAGGTGAAACTTCAGTGCTTGGAAGTGGAGTAAAACGACCTGATACAAATGTTCACAACGGTGTGAATGGTCCGGGTACTGAGGTAAGCGATGAAGTTTCAAGCAAACATCTTGAAGATGGCTACGGCATCGTAGACAAGGACAATGTTCACATTGTTAACGTCATAAGTGGTAGTATCCGTGTTACAAAGGAAATAACGAAAGACCTGGTCTTGGATGAAGACCAAATTTTCCAATTCACTCTCCACCGTAGCGAGGATGGAAATGACCATTCTTCTGACATTACCTTAGAAGTCACTGTAAAAGCAGGACAGACCACAGGCACAGCACAGGTAGACAACCTCAAGCGTGGTACTTACACGCTTTCGGAACAACCTAGCGAGATATACTCCATTCTTGACATCACAATTGAAAGTGATACCAACTGCTACGCAGTCAAACAGGTTCCGACAGCTACATTCCATATGGGTTACGATCCTGCAAACCTTAATGTTATAGGAAAAACGGGGTCTGATCGCTATACTGATTACACAGGTGCTCCGAACGGTGTGTTTGGTGCTGCCAGAGTTACAAACGAAAAGATCGTATTCTACGGAGAAATCCCTGTTACTAAAGTCTTCAGCGGTGGCGATGCCACAGATAGTGATAAAACAGTGTTCGTTGTGCTTTACCAAAGTACCGAAAACGGCGACCAGCTGGTGTTTGATGCTAATGGAAATGCCAGATTGCTAAGATTGGATGCTCAAAACGGATTTAATGGTGCTTTCAGAGTGCCACTGCCTGAAAAAGACGCCAAGGTAGAGCAACAAGGATACTTTGTCAGAGAGGTCAGTGGCATCGGTTCTACCTCGGATGACAGAAAAACTGCTGTCTTAGAAAACGACGGCACAACAATACTTTACTACCAGTCGGTTGTTGGTGAAGGAGAACTGATTAGTCTTTCTAACAGACAATATCTCGTTACCTACGAAATCGACGAAACTACGGGTGCGAACACGGTAACAAACCACGCAGCCGTCAGCCTGCCTTCAACTGGTGGAGCAGGCACCAATATGTACACATTCAGCGGATTAGCTATTATTGTAATAGTAACGCTGATTTACGGATACATCCATTTCTACAGACGTAAAAAGGGGGCGAGTCATAAACGTCACTTGCCTTCGTAAATATTATCTTACGTCGGGGGTTGTATCGGACCATATTTAAAAAATGAAAGGAAGAAAAAATTATGAAAAAAGCGATTGCTATCATTGTATGTCTTGTAATGCTTCTGAGCATTGGCACAACTGTTTTTGCTGCTGACAGCACACATACTCTGACTATCAACAATCCAACAAAAGGACACAACTATGAGGCTTACCAGATTTTTAGTGGTACATTGGAGAATATCAGCGGTACAGACACTCAGGTTCTGACCAACATCGAATGGGGTTCTGCTATTGTCGGCGATGGCTATGACAACTCCTCTGCTTTGCTTAAAGACATTCAGGCTGCTGCTAAAGATGCTGAAGATGGCTCACCAATGAAGAAACTTCTTGGTGTTAAAGACGCTGCTACTCTTGCAGAAGCTATGGCAGATAACATCACTACAGACTCTGAAACTCTTGATGCTCTTGCTGCTATTTTTGCTAAGCATATCGTAGCAGGTAAAAACACAGGTACTCAGGATTATACAGAGAACGTTGTTACTGATGCTGACGGCAAAACTACTGACAAGAGCTACTACACAATTTCAGGCTTAACACCTGGTTATTATTTAGTGAAAGATCAGGACAACTCACTCGCAGGCGAGTACGATTCTTACACAAAATTCATCCTCCGTGTTATCAAGGACGAGACTGTTTCTCCTAAGAGCAGCATCCCATCAGTTGACAAAACTATCAACGATACAATCGACGGTACTTTCGGCGAGCACGAGGATTTTGATATCAACGACACAGCTTACTACAAGTGGACAGGTAAACTCCCATCTAACCTGAAGGATTATGAAACATACTACTACAAGTTCTATGATACTCTTCCAACAGGTATTGAGTATGTGCAGTTTGAGCAGATCTACCTCGAAGGCCATGACGGCAACGTTGTTCATTCTTTCTACGATGCTAAGACAAGCACCCAGATGCCTGCTGGTATCAACGCTACAATTAACGGCAAAAATGTAGAACTTGAGTTTGAAGATTTATGGACACTTTATCCTAGCATCTTACCTACTCACAAGATCATCGTTAAGTATTCCGCACGTGTTACAAGAGACGCTTTAATCGCTGAGCCTATGACAAACAGCGTATATGTTGAGTTCAGCAACGATCCTAACGCTGAGGGTGATGGTTCAAAGGGTAAAACTCCTGAGGATGTAGCACATGCATTTACATTCCAGATTAACGTAGATAAGTACGATGCTGATAATAAGGACAAAAAACTTGAAGGTGCAGAATTCAAGTTGTACTATGAGCGTACAGAGAATGATGTTATTGTTAAGTACTATGCACAGGTTATCACCGAAGAGATGATTGCTGAGGGTACTATTATCAACGGCACTGCTGTTGATGCGGACGACCTTGGTGTTGTATATGGTTGGACAACAGATGAAGACGCAGCAAGCGTACTCGATACTGACTCAAAGGGTGCGCTCTCTCTTCGTGGTCTTGACGAAGGTATCTACTACCTCAAGGAGACAAAAGCTCCTGCAGGCTACAACCTGATGGAGACACCTGTTAAGATTGAGATTATTCCTGTTTATACAGAATCAGGCGACGAAGTTAGTGTAACTGTTAACTACAAGGTTGACGATAAAGAGCAGGACAGCAACACTGTTGGCGTACGTAACTCATCAGGTTCTACACTCCCTGTTACAGGTGGTATAGGTACTGTTATGTTCTACGTACTGGGTACTGTTTTAGTTTTAGGTGCAGTAGTATTGCTTATAGTTAAGAAACGTATGAACTAAATTTTTTAGTTTTCATTTACCGATGCAGGGGAAGGCTTAGCCTTCCCCTGAGTACAACATTAAGGAGAGTCCCAATATGAAAAAAGGGTCTTTTTCAACCATAATTTTAATATTGGTTCTGGTTGTGGGATTGTCCTTGATGCTGTATCCCTCGTTCAGTAATTACTGGAATGATTTACACCAGACAAAAGCAATCGCTGATTACAATTCCGTTGTAGCGGATATGTCAGACGAAGACTGCAGTCACTTGTTTGAAGATGCTGTAGAGTATAACAAGGCTCTGCGTAAGATAAGATTTCCGCTGATGTATTACGATGATGTTGCTGGATATGATAACCTGCTCAATGTTGCTTCCAACGGTATTATGGGCTATATCAGCATAGAAAAGATAGGTGTAGAACTGCCTATATATCACGGCATAGATGAAACAACGCTACAGGTTGCCGTAGGCCATATTGAAGGGTCCAGTCTGCCGACAGGTGGCAAAAGTACCCACTGTGCACTTTCAGCACACAGAGGACTTCCGAGTGCTCGTTTGTTCACGGATCTTGATAAACTGGAGATAGGTGATGTATTCGCGCTGACAATTCTTGATAGGGTTCTGACCTATCAGGTTGACCAGATTCTTGTTGTTGAGCCAGATGATATAGAACCGTTGTACGTTGTAGAGGGTGAGGACTACTGTACGCTGGTGACTTGCACTCCTTACGGAGTTAATTCCCACCGTATGCTTATTCGCGGTACCAGAATAGAAAACGAAAAACAGCTTTTAAATATCCGTGTTACCGCAGATGCGTCTATTATTGACCCTATAGTAGTAGCTCCTTTTGTGGCAGCACCTATTCTACTGATACTGTTCATACTACTGATGATTCCAAAACATCATAAAAACAGGAGGGCTGATTTATGCAAAAAAAGTTAATAGTTTTACTGCTCCTGCCATTTCTTGTTTTTGGAGTTTGCACTCAGGTGTTTGCTGTACAAAGCTTGGATCCTGACAAACAGTGTTCCATCACCTTTTTGCTTGAGTTTGACAGTACGCCTCTTGAGGGGGGTAAACTCACCTTATATCGTGTAGGACAAATCAGTCCCGATGGCAACCAATTTGTTTTAGTTGAGCCGTTACTGCAAGATGGGCCTGACCTTGATAATCTAGAGGACCCTTCGCTTGCAAAAACTTTGAACGAACTTGCTGTTGAGCACAACCTGCCTTCATACAAAGCTAGTGTTGTTGATGGCAAAGCAGTCTTTTCCAAATTAAAGACAGGTGTATATGTTGTATGCCAACTAAAAGGTGAAGAAATTCCCGAATACGCTGCTATCAACCCTTTTCTCATATCACTGCCTCAGTGGCAGAATGATGCATATATTTACGATATGACTGCATCACCAAAGGTTCCTTTGCAACCATCCCCTACAGAACCGACACAGCCAAAGCCTACAGAGCCTGATGATACACCGGATTTGCCACAGACCGGTCAGCTGAATTGGCCTGTTCCGCTTATGGCGGTTCTGGGTCTGGCTATATTCGGCATTGGCTGGATTTTGTTCTTTAGAGCAAAACGGAGGGATGTATGAGAAAAACATTTGGCGTTGTGTTGATGATAGTCGGTGCTTTGTTGCTTGTTGGTGCTCTGGTTCTGTTCATTTGCAATCAGGCAGAGGCAAACTGTGCGAAGCAATCAAGCATCGAAGTAGTTTCTCAGTTGAAGGACGCTATTCCTGATAGTGAAAAACAACCAGAAAACACTTCTGATGTTTCGGATACACCGACAAAAGAAAGACAAACGACAGAAATTGAAATTGATGATTACGATTACATAGGATACCTTAGTATACCTGCACTGGGACTCGAACTTCCTGTGATGTCTAGCTGGGATTATCAAAGACTTAAGGTTTCACCTTGTCGCTACAGTGGTAACGTAACTGATAAAAATCTTGTTGTGATTGCTCACAACTATAGCGGTCACTTTGGTAACCTCGACCAACTTCAGTTTGAAGATGAGGTGCTGTTTACAGATGTGACGGGTGCGGTTACCGCCTATCAGGTCGCTTGTGTTGATGTGGTACCACCATCTTCTGCAGAAGAGGTTGTTTCAGGTGGTTTTGACCTTTCTCTGGTAACCTGCACCTACGGCGGAAAAACCCGTTTTGTTGTGTATTGCGATGAAGTTATAACACACTAAAATTATTGTTGTTTGTCTAATAAACTCGATAATAAATAATTATCTGGACTTGTAAAATTCTTTGTGGTATATGTTTGTACTGCAAGGTAGGTGTTATGATGGCACGGAAAGTCAAAGATAAGCTAAAAAACAATGTGATAACAAAAACGAGAGCGATTCTCTATCGAATGATTTCGAAGAGGGTCGCTCTCTTGTTATGTGGGGTGATAGTGTGAATATACTCGAAGATTTATATTACGGAAACTTTACAAAGCCAAGCAACTTCAGAAAGAGATTCTATCGAATTCTTGATGGAGCTGGCATAGAACACAAAGGGTTGCATTCACTCAGACACACCTTCGCAACGAACTTAGTGAATGGTGTCAAGCAACCTGACGGCACAGTAAAATGTCTCACACCAAAACAAGTGGGTGACATTCTCGGACACAGTACTTCAGAAATAACCGAACGCTACTACGCAAAGCGTGATATATCAAGACTTAACGGTATAACAGATGGGTTTGAGATGTAGAAAGATTGACAAACATATGTTCTATATATTACAATTAAATATATAGGTAAAACATATATCAGGATGTGATTATATGAACAATTCACTGGTTAGCGATAAGAAGAATATTGTGGGTGGAAGTACAGTTAGTGTAGCAAGTAACACTAATGTAGAAGTAGCAGAATTACATAGGATAAATAATGAATTTTGGAGTAGTATAGGTAACCAAGCGATCGGTGCAACAGCACTACCGAGTTGGGGTGGATTTTTTGATGAGGAGTACCTTAATTTGCTAGGAGATTTATCTGATAAAAAAGTATTGGATGTTTGCTGTGGTACAGGTCATTCGCTCGAATATGTGCATAAAAGAGGGACAGAAGAATTGTGGGGATTGGATATATCCCAAGAGCAAATTGATTTAGCAAGAGAATGGCTTTCAAAAAAAGAGATAAATGCAAAACTGATTTGCTCTCCTATGGAAGTAGATTGCGGTATTCCAAAAAACTATTTTGATTTGGTTTATTCCGTTTTTGGTATTGGTTGGGCTTCAGATTTAAATAGGACTTTTTCTTTGATGCAATCCTATTTGAAATCTGGTGGTAGATTTATTTTTAACTGGTCTCACCCTATACACAAGTGTACTAGTATCGAAAATGGAAAACTGGTATTTACTAATTCTTATTATGATGAAGAATGGTACAACGCTGAGCTACAAGGAGAACAGATTATACTGTGCAATCGTATGTTAAGTACATATATAAACGCATTAGCGGATAATGGTTTTGTTATTGAGAAATTAATTGAAAATCCAAATAATGAATTGTTATACAAAGATAACAGTGCGTTTGCTGAAAAAGCTAAAATTGCACCTGTTGGGTTTGTAATTGTATGTAGGAAAATGTGATTAAGTAAAGATTCATTAAAGCGTAATGTCGCGACGTTATTTGTATTATGATAAAATATCCAAAACTACTGTGAAGGAGGTATTGTGCATGCTTGATAAAAATGACTGGAGATTGGTTAATCAGAAAGAATATTTAATGAATGCTCAGTTAACAAAATCAGAATATAAAGCAATAGGTGATTATTCTGATCACGAGCATTGTGCATTCTGTTGGGATAAGTTCAGTGAAAACGATGAAGATTTAAGTGCAGGCTATCGTACAAAAGATAGCAGATACTGGATTTGCGAAGAATGCTTTAATGATTTTAAGGATGAGTTCAATTTCACTTTAAAGGATTGAGATTTAGCAGGTCTAAAGGAGTGGTTATATGACAAAAAAATATACAAGTCAAGCATACATAGCTTTATTCAATATGTTGGACTTAAGATTTAACAAATCTAAAGATTCAGAATTAGGTAGGCTTTTGAGTGATATGAATCCGGATTTATTTATTGATGATACATCAGCAGACTCAGCTTGCTTTGAAGATTATTTGAATTGTTGTGCATCGTATGAATCTGATTTGATATTGAATGCATATAATGCATCTGTTGAGTTTCTTAAGCTATACTGTAATGAATTTGGGTTCGAAATAATGAGTGTAATTGAGGATGTTTCATTACAAGAGTATGAACATTGTTTTGATAACATTATTAATGAATAATATAGTAAGCTTTGTTCATGAATTAACAATTATCTGATGCTATTTTGATGCTGTAGCAGACGGAAACGTTGTAAACAGAACGAAAC
>JAZSHE010000094.1:0-2145 GCA_045533085.1 Ruminococcus sp. | reverse complement strand
ACGACTTCTGTCAGCCCATACCTGTAGCTGGTCAATAGCGGCAGCTCTGAAGGTATCAGCAGCAGCAAGAGTCACCTTCTTACCTCTTGAAGCATAGTAGCTTGCAAGCTTACCAATAGTTGTAGTTTTACCAACACCGTTAACACCGATAACAAGAATTACAGAAGGTTTTGTGTTGAGCACCATTTCGTTGCCTTCTCTGAGCATATCAGCAGTAAGTTTTTCGAGCATACCCATAATCTGAGAAGGATCTTTTACGCCCTCTTTTTTGACCTGAGCTCTGAGTTCATCACAAATATTTTCTGCTGTATGGACACCAACATCTGCCATAACAAGAAGTTCTTCGAGTTCTTCAAACAGCTCCTCGTCTATTTTTGTAAAAGACTTAAGCATTGTGTTAATCTGACCAACAAAGTTGTCTCTTGTTTTCTTAAGTCCCTCTTTAATTTTACTAAAAAAGCCCATAATATCTCCTTAAATCAGTTAGCTTTTAAGCCGAGTTTTTCTGCAACCTCGGTTGTTCGCAGTTCAAGCAGTTTTGAAATACCCTCATCCTGCATAGTTACACCGTAAAGAACATCAGCCTCTTCCATAGTACCACGTCTGTGTGTGATGAGAATAAACTGAGTACTTTCTGTCAGATTTCTCAGGTACTGGGCGAATCTGTCTACATTAACTTCGTCTAATGCTGCTTCGATCTCATCCATTACACAGAACGGTGCCGGACGCACTTTGAGAATAGCAAAGTACAATGCGATTGCAACAAGAGCCTTCTCGCCACCTGAAAGTGCTTCGAGATGAACGACAATTTTTCCTGGCGGATGAACAATAATATCGATTCCGCTTGTAAGAATATTCTCAGGATCTGAAAGCTGAAGTGATGCAGTACCACCGCCAAACAACTCTTTGAATGTAGCAGTAAAGTTCTTATTAATTTCATCAAATGAAATAACAAACACTTCTTTCATCTGTTTTGTCAAATCATTGATAAGTCGTTCGATTTCTTTCTTAGAGTTTTCAACGTCTGCAACCTGAGCTTTCATAAACTCATATCGCTCTGAAACCTCTTTGTACTCTTCGATAGCAGCAACATTTACGCTACCAAGAGATTTGATTTTCTGTTTAAGCTCAGCAAGTCGCGCTTTAGCTACACTCAGATCTTCGATTTCTATCGCCTGTTTCTGAGCCTCGCTTCTGGTAAGCTCATATTCATCCCACAATTTTGAGATAATATCATCAAACTGCTTTTGCAGATTTGTTTTACGCTCTTCAAGACGTGAATATTCATTTGACGCAAGCTCTCTTTCAGAGTTTTTATCACGCTCAAGCTGTCTTAACTCTACAGAACGTTTTTCGAGTTCGTCTCGCTGAGAGTTTGTAGCTTCGATAAGTGCATTCGCTTCATCAACCTTGTGTCTTAACGCGTTAATAATATTCTTTGTGTTTTCAATTTTTCTCAACAACTCAGCGTTGCTGTTTTCGATTGCTTCAATTTGCTCGTTGAGTTCCTGAATGTGAGTGTCCTGATTCTCACCAGAAGCTACAGCAAGCTGTATCTCAGCCATCAGAGTTTCGATATCCTTCTGCTTTGTAACGATACGAAGTCTGATATCCTGTAGTAAAGCTGAAAGTTCCTCACGTTTCTGAGATAAAACTTCTTTGTCTCCAGAAAGGCTGGTGATCATAGAATCGATTTCGTCTATCTCTGTAGAATATTTATCGATAATAGCCTTTGCTTCCTTCTGCATAACTTTATGTGACTCAATCTTAGCAACAGAATCTGAAATTTCTCTGTCAATCTCTTCAACTGTAACTTTGAGATTGTTAACCTCGTTGATACAAGCGTTGTATTCAGTCTGTACTCTTACATACTCCTGCTGTGCAGTTGAAAGCTCAGCTCTTGTACCAAGAAGTTCAGCCTCACATTTGCCGAACATTTCCTGCGCGTGCAGAAATTCTGCTTTAGCTTCATCAGCTTTTTTGAAAAGCTCTTGAGCTTGCTTTTTGAGAGACTCAATTTCTGTTTCTCTTGATAACAAACCTGACTTTTTGTTCATAGAACCACCAGTGAACGAACCACCGGCGTTGATAACTTGTCCGTCAAGAGTAACTATCATAAATCTATAGCTGTATTTTTTAGCGATA
>JAZSHE010000218.1:0-5621 GCA_045533085.1 Ruminococcus sp. | reverse complement strand
ATTCTGTAGAAAGCGTTGGTGCTTATGCTTTTTCTGAGTGTAAGGATCTCAAAAATATTAAGCTTTCAAATTCGCTTACAACTATCAGCGAAAGAATGTTTTCATTATGTTATAGTCTTGAGAAAATCACTATACCTACTACGGTAAAAAGTATAGGTGATTATGCTTTCCGCTGTTGTGATAGTTTAACAGAATTGAAAATACCGGATTCCGTAACAACTATTGGAGAATATGCTTTTTCTGAATGTTTTCATATACGAGAACTAACTATTTCTGATTCTGTTATCAGCATAGGAGATTCGGCTTTTTATGGATGTGCCAACATCAATAGGTTGAAAATTCCCGCTTCTGTTACAAGTATAGGAGAAGATGCGTTTTGTGATATTAGTTTTCTTTATATTGAAGTAGACGAGAAAAATCCGAAGTATGATAGTAGGAATAATTGCCACGCTCTTATTGAAACTGAAACCAATACCCTGTTACAGGGTAGTATTAGAACAGTGATACCAGATGATATAGAGCGCATAGGTGACCGTGCTTTTTATGGTTCTGATATTGCTGAGATTGTATTACCAAATTCGTTGAAAAGTATTGGACGAAATGCTTTTTTTAGGTGTAGAGAACTTGAAGAAATTGTTATCCCTGACTCTGTGATCAGCATTGGTAACAGCGCTTTTGGTGAGTGTAAAAATCTTGAGAAAGTAACTCTTCCTGATTCGTTACAGACTATCGAAGCTTATGCGTTTCATGGTTGTAAATATCTCACCGAAATTACAATACCCGTTTCGGTAACAAGTCTTGGCTCACAGGCTTTTTATGGGTGTGATCGACTGTGGGATATTACGATTATGAATCCTTATTGTAAGTTAGGCGATACTGATGTTTTCTATGAAGGAGAAGTTGTCCCGTCATACACCACCATCCACGGCTTTAATAACTCGACAGCACAGACATACGCATATACTTATGGCAACACATTTGTGTCACTTGGTAACGCGCCGAAGGTTGCTCCGCCTATAATCAGCAAAGCTGAGGTCAACAACAGCGGTATCAAAATCACATGGGACAAGGTTCAGGGTGGAGAAAAATACAACTACCGCGTGTTTGTAAAAAATGGCTCATCGTGGAAATCAATCGGAACTGTCAGCGGTTCAACAAACAGCTACGTTGACAAAACCGCAACAGTTGGCAACAGCTACACCTACACTGTCAGATGCGTTGATAACTACAACAGCTATGTCAGTGATTATGATAAAACGGGTTTTACTGTGAGATTTCTTGAGATGCCACAGATTGAGAACTTTGAAAACACAAAAGACGGCGTTGTGATAAAATGGACTGAGATTGAAGCTGCACAGAAATACCGCCTGTATATCAAGGATGGCGACAAATGGAGCAAGCTTGCTGATACGACTCAAACTACCTATACCCACACGGGACTTGAAAACGGTACAAGCTGTACATATACTATAAGATGCGTGTCAGAAGACGCAAAAACACCTGAAAGCAGATACAACAGTACCGGATACACAAATGTTTATGATTATGAAGCAGTTATAATCGGCGACGTTGATGATGACGGAGAAGTAACTGTTCTCGATGTAACAGCGATTCAGCTGTATCTTGCTGGTTTATCCGATTTGGATGCGGATGGTCTTATTCGTGCCAACGCTGACAAGGATGGAGGTATTTCTATTATGGATGCCACTGCTATACAGCTTTTCCTTGCTCAGCTTATCGAAGAATTTTAGTATATTATAGTTAAAGGAGCGAAGTTGAATCGCTCCTTTTCTTTTGTTGTTGAATTATCATCAAGTTTGTGTTATAATTAGACTTCAATATGACTTTAAGAGGTAGCATAAATGGAAAATTTCAAAAAAATTGTTGCCGAAAATATAATACGACTTCGTACTTCAAGCGGCATGACTCAGGCTGAGCTTGGTGAGCTCCTGTCTTATTCTGATAAATCGATCAGCAAATGGGAGAGAGCAGACGCTGTGCCTGATGCCTTTGTTCTCAAAAAAATCGCAGAGATATTTTCAGTAACAGTTGATTATCTTGTGAACGAACATTCTCCCGACGAGAAAGTTGTTGTGGAAAAACCGCGTGGATACAGCCGTAGTGTAATTTCGGTTATCACGATGGTTGGTATATGGACGCTTGCACTTTTTGCTTTTGTTGTGACATGGCTGTGCGGTGTGCCTACTCCACTTATTTTTGCGTACACAATTCCTGTGTCGCTTATCGTACTTTTGGTGCTCAACTCGGTGTGGGGTATCGGCAAGCTCAATATGTTCATCATCTCCGGTATTGTGTGGGGACTGATCACCTGTGTGTACCTGACTTTCTACCAGTCGAACTGGTGGCAGTTGTTTATTGTCGGCTTTCCGGCACAGATTATCATCATCCTCAGCTTCTTTATCAAAAAGAACCGTGAAAAGCAATAATGACCTCAAAAACCCAGTGTTTAAGCCAACTCTCCTGTCAGTAGAGTTGGCTTTTTTGTTAGTAGAGTCGGGTTTTGTCGATTCTACTACACCGAATTTTATCGTAGATTTTCAAAGACACACAATAGATTGCAATTTGCTGTCCTCGGTAGTACAATCGCTCTTGTAATAATTTTTGAAAATTTTTCAGGAGGCTATTATGAGCTATATTTTAAGTTGTTGTTCAACAGTGGATTTGAAAAAGGAACACCTTGATAAAATCAATGTATCATTTGCGTGTTTCCACTATGTATTGGATGGGGTTGAGTATCCTGATGACCTTGGTCAGACAATGTCATTTGACGAGTTCTATAATAAATTGAAGAACGGCTCGGATTCTACCACATCACAGATAAGTGTTGGTGAGTATGAGGATTACTTTAAAAAGCTCCTTGATACTGGTAACGATGTTATTCATCTCACTTTCTCATCAGGTGTATCAGGTTCATATCGTTCAGCTTTGACTGCTGCTGAGATATTAAAAGAGCAGTACCCTGACAGAAAGCTCTATATCATCGATTCGCTTGCTGCTTCATCAGGCTACGGTCTGTTGGTTGATGCGGCTGCTCAGAAACGTGACGAGGGACTCAGCATTGACGAGCTCAGAGATTGGGTTGAAGATAACAAACTCAAGCTTCACCACTGGTTCTTCTCAACCGACCTTACATTTTTTGTAAAGGGTGGTCGAGTTTCAAAGGTAAGCGGTATGATCGGCGGTGTGTTCGAAATTTGTCCACTCCTCAATGTTTCAAACGAGGGCAGACTCATTCCAAGAGCAAAAATCAGAACTAAGAAAAAGGTTATTCCTGAGATTGTTAACCGTATGGTTGAACACGCACAGAATGGTACTGACTACACAGGCAAGGTTTACATCAGTAACTCTGATTGCCTTGAAGACGCAAAAGAGGTTGCGGCTCTTGTAGAAAGTAAGTTCAAGAAGATGGACGGCAAGGTGCTCATCAATGATATCGGCACAGTTGTTGGTACTCATGCTGGCCCTGGCACAGTTGCTCTATTCTTCTGGGGTGATGAGAGGGTTGACTGATGACACGTACTGCGCTTAAAAACAGAGTTCTGCCTAACTATACAAAGGGAGAAGAGCTGTTTAATATGATCAGCCACGTTGTCGGCGGTGTGTTTGGTGTTGTGGCACTTGTGCTTGGTGTTATTGCCGCAGCAAGAACAGGTGATGCGTGGGCTGTTGTTTCTGTATCAATTTACGGGGCGACACTCGTAACAATGTACACGGTATCAAGCGTGTACCATGGACTCAACAAGAACACAGCAAAAAAGGTAATGCAGGTTATCGATCATTGTGATATATATTTTCTTATTGCTGGAACCTACACGCCGATTCTGTTGTGTGCAATCAGACCACACAATGGAGCTATTGCGTGGACGATTTTTGGTATCGAGTGGGGTCTGACAGCATTGGCGGCAACTTTGAATGCTATTGATTTGAAGAAGTACTCAAAGCTTTCGATGACCTGTTACATTGGTATGGGTTGGTGTATTGTCGCTGTGCTCAAGCCTACCATCGAATATCTGACAATAGGTGGTTTCTGGTGGTTACTCTGGGGCGGAATCGCTTACACAATCGGAGCAGTGCTCTATGGTATGGGCAAGAAGATTCACTATATGCACTCTGTATTCCACATTTTTGTTGTAATCGGTAGCGTGCTCCAGTATATTGCAATCTTTGTATATGCTATTTAATTCTTAAACAGAATTCTAATTTAGAAATAAAAGCAGGTGGGAGTTTTCTTGCCTGCTTTTTTAATATTATTGTATAAAAACAGTTTCTTACACCTTGTTTGTTTTGGTGAAAGATTATGATGCATATTAAGTCTGCAAACGGCAGTATTGTGGGGGTTGTTGATGACAGACCGTATGGTGCACAGCAGAAAATAATGTGATATTAAAATCGCGTGTAATCAAGCCTGATTACACGCGATTCCTCGTTTATCTTTTGAATTTTACTTCTTTTTGCAAACAACTGATACGCACATATCGTTGCCATCAATATCTGCAAATATATCTCCACCCATAGCTTTCGTGAGCTGACGACAGATGTAAAGTCCAAGTCCGTTTCCTGATTTCGAGCCTACGTTTGAGCCTCGATAGAAGCTGTCGAAGATATGGGCAAGCTCACTTTTGTCTAAAGTGCAACCGCTGTTTTTTACTGTTATAATACGGCAATCCTCTTCGTCAGAAAAGCTTAGGTTTATACTGTCGCCGTCGCCGTATTTAATGGCATTTTCCATAATGTTCTGGAGCACTTCAACTAGTCTGTCAGCGTCACCTGAGAGCATACAGTCCTTGTAACTGTCGATTGTAAATTTAGTGTTTTCCAGTTTGTCGGTGTAATATGCGTTGATGCTGTCTATGACTTGAGACATATAAAACTCGCCGTTTTTAATATCAAAAGCGATAATATCCTCGGTTTCGTTACGCATAATTTCCGATACCAGCTTTTCGATTTCGTCAGCTTTCTGGTTTATGCTTTCATATACCTCGAATTGCTTTTTTTGCTCTTTGTAAATTCCGCTGGAGAGAGCTTTCGAATATAGCTTGATTGCAGAAAGTGGGGTTTTGATATCGTGAGAAAGGGACAAAAGCATTGTCTTTTTCTCTTTTTTCAGTTCAAGTTCGGCTTGTTTTGACTGTTCCAGTTTTTCTCTGAGCATATCAAGTCCCCAAATGAATTTGCCAAAGAAACGGTTTTTACTCTCCTTAAGAGGTGTTGTAAGATTGCCTTTTGACAGCTCATAAGGAAGATTTGTGATTTCTGAGAAAGGCTTCAGAATATTGTGTCGGATGTAAAAAAGAACTAAAAGTACAAAGAGTGAAAACACACCCAAAGTAATGTTTACATAAGGTAATACATTGGTATTTTCGGTTGGCTCAAAATACTCAATACGATAAAGTTCGCCGTCAATTTCTCTGATAATATACTCGTTATCACTTACAAAGAAGTCATCGCTGCCACTTTGTTTGTATACACCTGAAATAGTGCTGTATTTTTCTGCGTCAGGTATTTTGTCTGACTCTTCAATCTCCCTGACAACACGGTTTATTTCTACACTCAGTATGCTTGTCGAGTCTGGTGATAACTTTGGGATAACATTTACTGTG
>JAZSHE010000181.1:0-3912 GCA_045533085.1 Ruminococcus sp. | reverse complement strand
GTCAAGAAATGCTCTTGTAATATGCATTGTATCGCTTTGTTTTTTGGGACTTCCGTTAAGAACTAAAATTTTCATAGATAACTCTCCTTTACTTAATACTGAATAATGATTTTCCAACCATAAAAAGTCTTTCTTTCGCCTCATCTACAGTGATGCTGAGAACTCCGGTTGCAATATAAGTCGCAAGCCCATTGGCATAAACCGACAGGTCTTCGATACTTCTTGCTGCTTGTTTTTGAGGAATACCCAGCACATTTGAAATGCCTTGTGTAATCAGGGCGTTATCTCCCGAAAGAGAAAATGCACTCAAGTTGTCAGCAATATATGTACCGCATCCATTCATAAAAATATAGTGAAAAAGATTTTTATCCTCTATTGCAAGCTTTATGTAGTTTACACCAAGTTCGAGAAATCCCTCTATTCCTTCACCTGACACTGTGGTTATTATTTCTACGGCAACTTTGCGTGCGTATTCAGAGAGTTCTCGCCTCAAACCATCCATATTCCCAAAGTGCCAAGATATAGGCTGAGTGGAACATCCGATTTCTTTTGCCACCGCCTTGATGTTTACATTCTCGTATCCATCTCGTCGTAGAACATTAAGGGCGTTTTCAAGAATGACTTCTTTTGGAATTTTAGGACTGCTCGGCATAACGCCACCTCACACTATAAATCAATTTACTGTAAACTCGTTTATAGTATAATTACTACTATCCGCTTTGTCAAGTATTTGTATTTCTAAATTTATCTCTATGCTAAAACAAAGTGTAAAAAACTAACTTTCCAATATAACGTAATAACGGCAAGAAGAATTCAACTCTCCTTTGCTAAGTTTTATTATCTTTCAAAGAATTCTTTTTCTGGTACCAGATAGTCTTTACAGCTCAAGCTCTGTACCTGTTGACAAATACTGCAATCTGTCTTTGAGTGTTTCTTTCATTTGCTTGTAGACTTTTACACCTGTACAATGGCAGGTATAGTATGTGCTAGATGTTTTAGTCAGAGCACCTGCTATGTCATCAATAAGCTCATTGCTTTCTGATTTTTTTGTAGGCGGATTAAAAAGATGAAAACCACCGATAACGTATGACATTTTATCATTTGCAATCTTTTCGGCTTTCTTCTGGATATTTACAACACCACAATGAGAACAGCCTGAAATCAGTATTTTCTTACCACCTGATGTTAATATCAGATTCTGCTCGTGTATAAAATCGTCTTTTGTTAAGCTTTTACTGCTTTTTGCAAAGAGAACATCGTTGGATTTTGAATGAAACTGTGTTGATTTCACGTTTGAGAATACTGTCAGTTCATCGTCTATTGCGTGATTATCGTTAGTAAAAACAAATCTGTCACTACAAGCTAAACTTTTATCCAAACTTACAGGGAAAGGAATATTTAACAACTTAATATAATGAGGGTCAAATGCAGATTTTCTTATATAGATTTTAGCTTTTGAGTTTAAGCTCAAAAAAGTTTTCAAACCACCACCGTGATCTTTGTGACCATGAGAGATTACTACGGTATCAACCGCTTTAATATCTATTCCCATTTTCTCTGCGTTCTTAGCATAAGTTTCATCAGGACCTAAATCAAACAAAATCTTATGTTTTTCGGTTTCTATGTACAAGCACAAGCCGTGTTTTGCACGATAATCTTTTGATGATTTGGTGTTTTCAACTAATGCAATAATCTTTGTCATTCTTACACCTTCTTATGTAACATTATCCACTTAAATTTATATCACACTTTCAAGCTACTCACAAGCAGATGATAATCACAATTTTTGTGAAGCGATAAACTCATCAATGATTTTTAACGTTTCATCAGGGTTTAGCATCATTGCAAGATGGCCGCCTTTGATATCCCTAATAACCTTTGGCTGTGTCATTATGTTAACGAGAGCTTCTTTTATATCATCTGTGAATGTTTTGTCGTCGTCAGGCTCAATAATCAGCACTCTGCCTTTTAAGTAGGAAAAATCTTCCTTGTAATGTGTGCCAAAAGAGTTTCTTAAGTCACCAAGCAAAGTATCCATATGCACGAAATATTCGTTTGTCATAGAACCTTTAATCTGTTTCATCAGCTCCTTAATTGCTACATATGTTTCTGGTGAATTTTTGAGGTGCTTCTTAAAAGCAAGCCCCATAATCGCAGGCAATAAAAACATCGGAAAATGCCCATAGATTCTCTTGTTTTTCTTCTCTTTTTCTTCGTTTATCATTTCGAAAAAGCGTTTGATGCCATCGTATCTCAAATCGTTTGATAGAGAAGCTGTTGATGTGAGTATAAGACCTTTCACGGCATCAGGATGACGCTTTGCGATAATCTGTGCTAAGAGTCCGCCGTAAGACTGACCCCAGAGATACACATTCTCAGCTTTCAGATACTTGATAAGCTCAGCGATTGCGTCTGCGGTGGCGATGTTATTTTTAAAAGCCATAGGGTAATTGAACGAGATAAGCGAATACTTATCCATAAAACTTTTTGCCATAGCGAACATTCCCTCAGCAAGACCTGTTCCACCTGCAAGCACAAGTAATGTTACGTTAACATCAGGGTTCGGATTTTTATAATAACGATAAGAAAAGTCGCCGCCGTTAATCTTTGCTGTTTTTATGGATGCGAGCTTGTTGTATTCCTCAAATTCCTTTTTCATATCTATATCTGCTAAATTCATAATGTACCCCCCAAAACAAGTTAGCCAAGGCTAACTACATGTTTTTAAAATTGGTGACACACTTGTGCATCACCTTGGTTTGTAGTATAATCCTTTTCGGATAAAAATCAATACTTTTAACGCAAATGGCACAACTTTTCTTTTTTGTGCCATTATAAAAAGAGGGTTTGCTATGTATTTTGAAGCAGTAGAAAAAAACCGCACAAAGCTATGGATAATCAACAGCTTGCTTGATTTGCTCAAGCGTAAAGACTACGCAAGTATAACCATAAATATGATTGCTGACAACGCCCAGCTTGGCAGAAGAACCTTTTACCGACATTTCGACACCAAAGACGATGCAATGAAATATATCACCGGCCTTCTTATGGATGAGTTTGCTAATCATATCAAAAGTAACAAAGCTAAAGGATTTGAGGAAATTCTGACAGCATACTTTGAGTTCTGGGAGCAATATATCGAGGTTCTGCTTTTGCTGAAAAAGGCTCATCTGCTGTATTTCATTGACGATAATCTGCCTGAGCTAATTATGGATGTAGCTAAAAAGATACACCACATTCCAAAAGTAATACCACTGGAAAAGGTCGCTCAGCACTACGAAAATTACAAGTATGAATTCTCCATTAAATTAGCAGGACTATGGCGAGCTACAATAATCTGGTGCGAAGAATCGCCACGAAAATCACCGCAGGAGATGGTGGAGATAATAACAAAATTCTTAAAATAAACGATATAGTAAAGGCTGATGTTTTCCGTTTCGTGATCATTTATTCCCTGTTTATGTCTGTTTTTAATTATTCTGAGATTTTCGATATATAATCTGACCTGTGAGTTGAAAACACAAAAAATAAGGTAAAAAACTAAACATTTAAACAAAGGAGTAATTCATCATGAAAAAAACATTATCAGTTATCCTCGCTGCAATACTTGTAGTTTCAAGCGCAATCGGTGTTACAGCAGCTGTCACAATGAGTGACAAGTTCAGCACAGAAATCTCAACATCAACAGAAACATCATTCGAAACTAAGAATGAAATCACTCTCCCTGATATAACAGGCACTTGGATGAACGAAAACAACTCTCACTGCTCTGTTCAGGTGTACAATCAGAATGATAACACAATTGACTTTATGATTGAGTCATCAAACTACTCATATACAAAAATTGCTACTGCAAAGGTATCTGTAACACTTGACCTTTGGCAGGATGGTTCTGTAGTACGTGGCAAATCT
>JAZSHE010000110.1:0-4326 GCA_045533085.1 Ruminococcus sp. | reverse complement strand
TGAGGATAATACAACACGAGAGGTTGGCAAACCTGCTTTCATTTATTCAAACGGCGAGTATAAACCAGCTCTTGAAGTTTATCAGGAGTTTCTCGACTCTTATATGACAAGGTATGATATCGGTGGCATTGCTTATGTAACAAGAAATGGCCGTGTTATGTGTCAGGGTGCCTATGGTATGCAGGACAAAGAGAATGGTGTTGAGATGTCAATGGATACATTGTTCCCTGTTGGTTCAGTATCGAAGCAGTTTTGTGCGACATCTGTGATGATACTTCAGGATCAGGGTAAACTCGACGTTAATGACACTATTGATAAATATTTTCCTGATTATCAGCATGCATCAAAAATAACAATTCATCAGCTTTTGTGTATGCGTTCTGGTATTCGCGATTTTATGAATGATAATCCAAAGGCACCTGAGATGTTTGTGCATGACAACGAGGCTGATACTCATCAGGAAACACTTGATTGGATATACACAAAATCGCTGGAATTTGAGCCGGGTAAAATGAATTCTTACTCTAACTCCAACTACTTCTTACTTTCACTTATTGTTGAACAGGTTTCAGGTATGGAGTATAAGGAGTTTGTTCAGAAATATATTTTTGATGAGCTTTCTATGACACGTTCAGGATTTGTTGATGATCTTCTGTATTCAGAAGATATGGCTAAATGGTGTTTGCCACAAGGCGCTACTGATGCAGATGTAGTATGGACAGCAGCACATGGTATTGCTCAGGGTGCAGGTGACCTTGTGTTATCTGTAGAAGATATGGATACATGGCTCACAGCTATGGGTGACGGAGTTTTGCTCAGCGATGAAAGCTACAAAATGATGACTACAAGCCACAACTTAGACGGTTACGGCTATGGTATTGGTGTTGTTGAGAAAACAAAGAGATATGACCATACAGGTGCTGTGCTTACTCATCATTCAGCAGTACTGACATTCGCTGATAAAAATATCAATGTTTTTATTGCAACAAACGATTGTGTTACTGCAGTAGACAATAACTTTGATGTATCCTTGGTTGCACAGCGAATTGCTACAAAAGTTGCTTAAAATAAACCTCGATTAATAAATAATTATCACCTTTTAACACCCGGTGCGCGTTTTTTGTGCATCGGGTGTTAAGCTTTTTTAGGGGAGCGAGTAAGATTGGATTTTAAAGGCTCGAGCGCTCGGCGCTTCTATGAGCAATAATCGTTCAGGATTTTTTGTACTTCTTCTTCAGTTGTGGCTACTATGCCGTACAACAATTGTTTTTGGTCTATTTTTGGCAGGGTAGAGGTTGCTGTACTCGTTTTGTATAAAAGCTCTGCGCCTTTGTATACGACGATTTTACCGTTTTCACTTTTTACGGTGTAGGTTTCTTTTCCGTTTTGTGTGGTTATTGTTTCGTTATACTGTTGCACTTTGTCTTCTAATTTTTGTTGTGCTGTGTGGGTCACAATCATACATATTATTAAAAATGTTCCGAATATTATTATCAGTTTTTTCATTCTCAGCACCTCTTTTTTACTATTTTTCCTTGATTTTTATGTAATATTCATATTTTTTATTTCTTTGGTGAATTAAAAATCTCCGTTATTTTGTAAAAAAATATTTATTTTTTATAAAGAAAGTGATATACTTATTGTGGCTATATGTATTTTATGAGGAGGTCGGAAAAATGAGAAAAACCGACATCAGCAAGTACACTGATAAAATCGAAGTCGTTAAGAAAACTGCAACAGCGTCTACTTTCTTTTCTGCGCTGTGGAAAGTTGCAAAAACCGCTTTGGCGATTATTCTGTGTACAGGCATCATAGTATCAGTCTCTATGGGTATTTATGTGTTCAAACTTGCGTCTGAGCCTACTGGTATCGACCTGAATGCGCGAAGCCTGAACCTGTCCTCGTTTATTTACATTGAGGACCCTGATACGGGCGAGTTTGTTGAGTATCAGAAACTCTATGGTACTGAAAATCGTATCTGGGTTGATTTGCAGGATATGCCTGAGCATATGGGAGAGGCTGTTATTGCGATTGAGGACAAGCGTTTCTATGATCACAATGGTGTTGACTGGGTTCGTACCGGCGGCGCAGTGCTGAGTCTTCTTTCGGGTTCAGACAGCTATGGTGGTTCAACACTTACTCAGCAGCTGGTTAAGAACATCACTGATGATAACGAAGTTTCACTGACACGTAAGCTCACTGAGATTTTAAAAGCACTCAACATAGAACGTGAATACTCAAAGGATGATATACTTGAAGCGTATCTTAACGTCGTAAACTTTGGTAACAATGCACAGGGTGTTCAGGCGGCGTCTGAGCTTTATTTCAACAAAGATATCGGCGACTGTACTATCTGTGAATGTGCGGCTATCGCAGGTATCACTCAGAACCCTGCAAAGTGGAATCCACTTGTTTATCCGGAGAACAATAAAATCCGTCGAGAAATTGTTTTAGATCAGATGTACGAACAGAAATACATCACCAAAGAAGAGTACGAAGAAGCTATGGCTGAATCTGAGACACTTGAGTTCGTCGATTATTCGCAGAACGAGGAGGATGAGGATGAGGATACAAACGATGTACAGAACTGGTACATCGACCAGATGAACTACGACCTTGTTCGTGATCTTGCTAAATATTACGATATCAGTGAATCGGCTGCATCTGATAAACTCTTCACAGAGGGTCTCAAAATTTATTGTGCGATGGATCTTGAAGCTCAGGAAATGATTGAGTACGAAGGTCTTCATATGAATGATGACTACGGTACAGATATGCAGATAGCTATGACTATGGTCGGATTTGACGGTCGAGTTATCGCAACCACAGGTAGTGCCGAAGAAAAAGACGGTAACCTTCTTTGGGACCGTGCTTCGCAGTCTGTTTTACAGCCTGGTTCTTCTATCAAACCTATTTTTGCATATCCTCTTGCACTTGAGGGGGATATCATAAATTATTCGGGTCTTGTTCTTGACCAACCGCTCGAAAAATACCGCTACGTAGATGGCGTGTGGTACTCTGGTCCTAACAACGCCTACGGTGCGTATAACGGATATATGACAATGCCTGAGGCTATTTCATGGTCATCGAACGCGGGTACTGTTCAGATTTTGAACGAAGTTGGTACACAGACAGCGTTTAATCAGGCAATCAGTATGGGCTTTACTCACCTTGATCCTGATGCTGACGCAAGCTCAATCGGTGCGCTGTCACTGGGTGGTATGACAGGCGGTGTTACTGTCAGGGAAATGGCTGCTGCTATGGCATATGTTGGTAACGGTGGTCTTTACTACGAACCATACACATACTACTATGTAACCGATGCGAACGGTACGGTTATCCTTGATAACAGAAACAATACTCCTACCGAGGCTTATTCACCTGAGGTAGCATACGAAATGAATCGTGCGCTGCGTTACAATGTTCTTACATCAACACATTCTCACTCAATGAACGCTAACGTATCAGGATGGGAAATCGTTGGTAAGACAGGTACAACCGATGATGATAAGGATTCATGGTTTGTTGGTGCTTCTCCATACTGTACTCTGGCCGTGTGGACTGGCTTTGATACACCATCACGAGTTCCTGTTACAAGTGCAGCTACAACAACATGGCGTATAGTTATGGGTAATTACCTTGAAGACAAGGAGTACAAAGAATACGATATGCCTGATAATGTTATCAGCGCAACATACTGTAAGGGTTCGGGATTACTCGCAGCTTCTTACTGTGGTGCTACAGGCACAGGCTATTATACAAAGGATACAATGCCGGGATACTGTAACGGATATCACAAGGCATTCACCGGTGTTGCTCCAGCGACAACAGCTCCTACTGAAAAGGGCACCGGGTCTTCAGACGATACTTCCGCGAGCGAAGGGGCAACCGATGTTGCACCAAGCGAAGGCGGTGGTGAGCAGATTGAACCGACCGATACTCCAATCGAGCCGACACCGACTGCTCCACCTGAGGATAATTGGGTCATCCAGTAACTAACATAAAACGTAATTAACACGAAAGGTTCAGATATATTATGGTTTCAGTTGCAATTATGGGCCACGGTGTAGTTGGCTCCGGTGTGTCAGAAATTCTGTTGACACACAAACAGAAGCTCTTTGCCTCAGTTGGTGAAGAGCTGTACATAAAACACATTCTTGATTTACGCGAGTTTCCTGAGCATCCTTTGGCTGATCGCTTCACAAAGGATTTCAACGACATTGTCAACGATATTGAAGTTGATATTGTTGTTGAGGTTATGGGTGGTCTTAACCCTGCGTACGACTTTGTTAAGCAGTGTCTTTTGAAAGGCAAGAGCGTTGTAAC
>JAZSHE010000210.1:0-7678 GCA_045533085.1 Ruminococcus sp. | reverse complement strand
CGCTTGTATGCGGTGTTCGGATTGATTGGGAGTTCTGGTTTGTAAGGATTCGGTAATATCCATTCGCCTACCGAATGTTTGTGTCTGTCACTCAATCGCTTGGCTGTGCTCGGTGGCAACTGAATCGTGCGTGTGCCGGTTTCAGTTTTCGTATCACCCCAAGTCAGCTCACCATTTTGTTTTTGCACAGTTCGTGCAACTTTCAGTCTGCCATTAGCTTCATCAAAGTCTTCCCACCTCAGTCCACAGATTTCACCTCGTCTTAGTCCTGTGGTGAGCTCGGTGTAAAAGAAGTCACGCCACAGCTCGTCCTTGTCGGTGACTTGCATAAACTTTTTAAGCTGAGCATCAGTTAAGATTTGTTTTGGCGGATAGTTGCATTTTGGAATGGTTGTGCCGTTAGTAGGGTTCTTCAAAATAAGATGTTCTCTAACTGCTACGTCCATCGCTTCGTGCAGAAGCATATGCACACTCCTCACCGTGCTGTCGGCAAGTTTCTTGCCGTGCACAGGGTGTTCTTCTTTTCTACCATTCTCTTTTAGGTAGTTATACATTTTCTGAATGTCAGCAGTTGTGATAAACGCAATTTGTTTGTCGCCGAGATTCGGCTTGATGTGATTTTCGATATAGGTTTTATAGCTACGCCACGTACTCTCTCGCACAGTGAACCTCATGTAATCGTTCAGCCATTTGTCGAGCCATTCGGAAAGTGTAATGTTACTTTGTTCTGTGAGTTCAACATCACGATACTGTTCAATCATTGCGTGCAGTTTTGAAAGACACTCTTTTTGAGTTTTGCCATAGACATAACGATATATTGGAGTGCTGTCGTCCTTGTGTCCGACAACGATTCTGCCCTCCCACTGACCTTTCTTTTTTAGTCTTACCATACCGTCACCCGAAGGTCTGCGTTTTGCCATAACATTCATCTCCTCTCAGCACAACAACATACCACAACACTTTTACAATATCCAGACAAAGTTTATATCTTTGTTTACAGCGTGTCAGATTTTGAGAAACACAACACGCAGATAATAATTATTGAAAACTAAAACTACATAGATTATAATCAAACTAGAAATAATAAGGATGGTGATTAAATGAACCTGTGGCAACAGTTTGAAATAAAAAAGAATACACAATATGAGAATCACGGGATTTCATTTCATTACCAAGATGGAATCGAACCCGAGTTAAAGCAAATGTATATTACGTTCGCCAGATGGCTTAGAAAAACATACGTCTTTCCTGTTCACATTCATATACATATTTTGAATTGTGAAAAAGTGAAGTTGCGTAGTGGTCAAATGGCTTATGGAAGTTTCAGGTGGTTTCCAAAACGAAATCCTATGATACGAATTCCATCAGCTATCGAACCGCACTTGCTACAAGAATACACTAAGGAAGAAATATACGAGCAAATCTTATCTTCACTTGTACACGAGCTATCGCATTATTATCAATGGTTTTTAGATTTAGACCAGAGCAACGCAACAAGCGAACGACAGGCAAACTATTTTAGATATCGAATCATTGATAAATTCTACGATGAAACCCAATCAAACTAGCACTAAACAACCTTGCAAATTACAGCAAGGTTGTTTTATTTTTGCTAATCACTAAAATCGCTTAAAACTGCTTAAAACAGCTCTACGACACCCTCAAAAATGGCTCAACATTCGCACAAGTTCTATCAACGACACCGTGAGTTTAAAAACTCGTGATTTTTGACACCTTACGGTGTCAGCTCAAAAACCGCTTAACGGTCGGCTTTGCCGTCCGATGTGAGTGCGTGGAAGTCGTTTACGACACCCACGCTTATTCCTGCACCAAAATCGTGGGGCGAATAACTCTATTTCTCGCTCCGCCTGTAAGCTGAATCTAGCCGTGACATCTGGCTGTCGTGGAAGTATTTTATCGCATCTTCTATCGGACGGATTGTGTACATAAGATTTCCGTTTCGTTTTTCGCCTGACGCTAAAGTTACGAGCGTATTGTCGGTATATATAAAACATTTTTCTTCTAGCATTCTGATATATTTTACGACTGTGTTCTTTGACATACCGATAGCTTTGCCGATAGTTTTGATACTGGGATGACATTTAAAAGTTTTTCTGTCCTCACAGAAAAGCAAATAGTTATACACAGCAATCTCACCGCTTGACAAATTAAGCTTCATCAAAGCGTTTGGCACTTTGTAATATTTTCCATTGCTATCGTTTTTGTAAATAATAATGTGTTCCTCCATTCAATAAACTTTCATTTTACTTTGATGTGTTTTCATCTACCCACTGAATAAATTTTTCTCTCGGCACAACAATTCTGTTGCCAATTCGAAGTGAAGGGAAACCTTTTTCGTGCATCAACTCATAC
This sequence comes from Ruminococcus sp., assembly GCA_045533085.1. Lineage (GTDB taxonomy): Bacteria > Bacillota > Clostridia > Oscillospirales > Acutalibacteraceae > Ruminococcoides. The sequence continues at coordinate 5,305 of JAZSHE010000210.1, read as the reverse complement.
GCAGACGAAATAGAAATTCCGAGCACATCAGAGATTAAATCTGCCTGCAAAAACAACGGCAGTTCATCGTAACTTTTGTAGCTTGATCTTTTCACTCACACCACCTCCTTTTTCAATCAATTTACAAAAGATTTTTCTTTTCCCAGCAAATTTTAACATTCTTTGTTTGTCGTAATTTATCTCATTTTATAAGCTGAGAAAAACTTTTGCAGAAAAAAATAAAGAAGCACTACAGGTAGGAATTCCATCTGTAATGCTTCGCTTTTATAATCTAATTTCCTAATGTTATTAAGTTTTAAGTTTAGTATATAATATTTGTTTATTGAGAATCAAAGCTTCGAATTTCTTCTTTCTTATTAAATGTTTCATCATAAAGAAGATCAATTTCTTCTGGAGATAAGTCTAACAACAAATCTTCTGGCTTATCATAATCAAAAAAACTACATCTCATCATAATATATATCTTTCTATTCAATACCCATCTGTATTCTTTGATTAATGCGGGTCAGATTTTGTTTTTATATATAAACCCGCTCGATACTTCAATTTATGCTTTCATTATAATCGTTAGTTTTCACTTGTCAATACTACTTTTATAAACTATTTGTGAACTTTTCTACTCGCAAAATTAGAACTCAAATTCCATCGGCGTAAATCTTAAGCCATTTATCACTTGTTCGGTATCTGTATCAGTAAACCCAAGTTTGTGATAAACAGGTACTGCATAAGGAGAAGAATTTACTGTCATTCTGTTTGTTGAGCACTGTGACAATACAGTTTGAAACAGCTTCTTTCCGATTCCATTTCTATGATACTCTCCATCAACAAAGAATAAAGCTATGTGTGTACCTTCGCTTCTTGTTGCGATAACCCCAACCAACTTTTCAGAAACAAATGCACCATACAGAGATAGCATAGCTAAATAATTATCATCATGTATGCTTCTATAAAACTCTTCCACACCTTCTTTAGAATAATCAGGTGCTTCATATTCCTGAAACACTTTCCAAGCTAAATCAAGAGCTGTTTGTGTTTCACTTGCTGTAAGTTTCTTTATATCAAAACTAATTTCCATAGTTATCACCTTTTAGCTAATCTTTACTGTTAATCAGATCCTGTTCCCATTTCTACGAGGATAGCTTCTTCGACAGAAAAATAATCTTCTGTATTACTACTGAGTCCTGATGCTTTCCACGCTTGCTCAAAGGTTATTTCTTCGAGGTTACTGAGATACACATAAGTTGAATCGACAACGGCATTATGTAATCTTCCTGTGATTTCAAGTCTGTATTTATAAGTATGACCATCTACCTGCCAGGTTCCGTCACTCATTTCATAGTATGTTTTCAAGTTACCTTCAATAGTTTTCACGCTATCCGCAGGAGCATCAGAGCAACCTACAACAGACAGTATACAAATCAAAGCTATAACTAATGCTACAAACTTTTTCATACTTAAAACCACCTTTGATGATTTAACCCTATATTTTCATTATAAACGTTAGTTTTCACTTTTCAAGATAGCATATATAAATTATCTGTGAACTTTTTCGTTTAATATGTTTTTGTTTCGATAAAATTCTACAATATTTTCATTTTTGCAAGAATATACTGAAATCAAATATTCAAAGCTCTATTTCTTCTATTACGCTGTAAGTTCCTGCCAAACCTTCAACTGATGACCCGATAATAAAACTTTCAACTCTTAGTGTTTTGGGAATATCAGTATCTTCAATCGCATCATACGCTTTCAAAATATCTACTTCGTTATTCAGTGCAAGAACTGATGTGTGGAATTGAAAATCCTTATCAAAATCGTGTTGTAAAACACCGTATTTTTCAAACATCATTTCGTCGAGCTTTTTATGTATATCTACAAGCTCATCACTATCTTGCATAGTTATCCAAATAATCGAACCTGCTCTTTCAATTCCTTTTGTTTTCACTTCAAATGGTTTCAATGATTTATAAAAATCTCGTATATCACTCACTACATCTTCGAATTTATCATCCGAAATCTGAAAAGATATTTTGAGCGAAATATGAAACGGCAAGGTGAATGTAGTTGACGATAACCCTTGCTCATTCATATAGTTTTCTGCAACTTCACGAAGTTTGCTTACTTGTTCGTTTACATCTATCGCAACCCATATGTACATTTTTTCACCTCGTTAAATTAAAGTCTTATCTAAACTTTTCTAAACGGAACAACTGTTCTTCATCAACGACATCAACTCCGTTTTTGTATTCATAACCAAGCTTTCTGTAAAAATCACACGCTGTAATCGAAGCAGGGATTTCAACACGCTTTGCTCGTAAGAAGAACTCATCTTGTTCAAGAGTTTCAATTATCTTTCTGCCGACACCTTTTCCTTGGTATTCAGGAATAACGAAGATATTAAACAAACTGCTTTCGTCTTCTTTTCCCCAATACGGACCTATTGCTCCGCATCCTACAATAATATCGCCATCACAGATAACATAAAAGTGTGTCCAGCTTGCTCGCTCAACCACACCCTCAGGACTGAACATCTTCACATCATTCTCAATAAACTCTTCTGAATAATCTTTGATATTAGTTGTCCTTAAAGTTCTAACGATTAAAGCAGATACTTCTTCTGCATCGCTATCGTGAAATTTTCTAACTGTATAAACTTCGTTCATATTAACCTCACAAATTAGAATTTGTTAATCTCTCAAGAAATGGTAAACCCTTTTATTAAAATCTTTTGCTTCTTCGTATGCAGAGTGACCTAAATCATCATACATATATAGTTCGCAATTAAGTTTTTCTGCTGTTTCTGTACAAGCACCACCGCTTGTTACTTTATCCTGCTTGCCACCTATCACGAACACAGGGCACTTGATTTTCTCTAGCTCATCGTAAGCGTTACACGTAAGACAGGCTTTTGTAAGAGTTATAAAACGCTGTGGGTCTTTTGGAGTTTGCAGTTTAGTGAGCAATGGCAATAACGGCTTATAGCGTTTAACATAACTATCCGAGTACATACGATAAGTCATATCTCGGATAAGCTCTTTGAAATCACCTTGTTCGGTTAAAGTAAGCCATTTTTCAATCACATTTTCAACTGTGCTATTGCTTTTCGAAAGTGTTACTGCGAGCACGAGCTTTCTTACCAAATCAGGTCTGTCTATAGCAAGATACTGAGCAATCATACCACCTTGCGATACACCAAACACATCTGCGTTTGATATTTCAAGCTCGTCCATTGCTTTCGCAATATCTGATGCCATATCTCTTACTGTTATATTGTCAGGAATGTTCTTTCTTCTGTCAAACAAATAGACCTTGTAATCTTTAGCAAAAATGCGATACATATACGCAAGTGGCACAGCAGTACCGTTGATACTTCTGGTACTAAGCCCCTGAATCATAACCAAAGGCTTTTCTCCTTTGCCAAAAGTTATGTAGTCCATCTGCATATCTTGAAGATTTAATTTATGTTCTTTAGCATTATATATCATTGGTTTTTCACCTTTACAAATTCAAATATATCTATTTCTTTAAATTTTTCTCTTTATCAAAGAAAGCTTTGCACAAAACATCATACTCCTGTTCAGTGCAAACTTGTTTGCATTTTTCTTTGTACTGAGCAGAACGCTTTAGCATATTATTTATTTTTTCGCAAGGAAATTCGTTACATTGATTACATTTGCTCACGCTATGCTGTTTTGTACATTCAACCAAGTTATATGTACAGGTTTTGTGTGAAGAACAACCTGTGCACGCTATGTCTTCATTTGAAACAATAGAATTTCTCCAGCCGACTCTGTACCAAAGCTCAGCAACAGCGTTTAGTTCTTCATCAGTATATGCATTGTACCTTGGACACTCAATGCAGTTGTCCCCACATAATGTTATCTTTTCTTTCATTATTGCACCTACAAATTGGAATTCATCGTTCTCTTTCTATTTCTGCAATTTGATGAACAATTTCGGAAAAACCTTCTGAATCAGATTCTAATAAACCGTGTGTCATATTTTCCATTATAAACATCTGTTTATATGGTGCTTCTACTTGTTCAAAATAATCTTGTGCTATCTTATAGTTTGTTTGATAATCCTTATCTCCATTTATGTTATAGTACGGCACTTCATATTCAGTTTTGCCTTTTAATGAAAAGTCAAAAAATTCCTCCGAAGCAAAAAAGTCAAAATAAACACTCATGTCGGTGTTGAGATACTTCATCCAATCTGAAAGTGAATAATTTGGATTAAAAATAATGGTCGAAATCAGATTATAATCAGCTCCGTTTACCATCATTCCATAGCCATACTTATTCATAATTCTATTTCGCTCGTTGAAATAATCAACGGTAGGATTCTCTGGGTTCAAACTGTAAATCAAACTTAGCATTTCACTATCGTTTTCAGCCCATTTCAAAGCCTCCTGAATGAAAGCTTTTTCATTTTCTAAATAATCAACAAGCTGACCTGTACCGATGAAACACTCATAATACTCGGGATATTCAAGCACTAAATTAGCACCGAAAATACTGCCCCAAGAATGTCCGAGGATTGTCAGATTATCTTTTGAAAGATAATCAAGCACAAATTCGGTAACTTCTTTTCCGTCTGTCAAAAACAACTCTTTTGTTAACTCAATATCATTTTGCTCAGAATTATAGCTTTTCCCACAATTGCGTTGATCCCAAGTAACTACAGTATAAACATCAGCCCACTTTCTTGTGAAAGCGTAATCAATGTGGCTTGTAGCTGAGCCAGGTCCACCATGCAAATAAAGCAAAACAGGATTGTCTTTATCCTCACCGTAAATATCAATCCACTGTTTTGTCCCATTTACATCTATATACATTGATTCATTTATGCCACCATCAGGAGTTCGATTATTAACCGCCATTCCAGTTGCTCTGACTAAAAAGAATACAACAAGTAATGCACAAATAACAATTGCTATCCACTTAATAACTTTAAATACTTTTTTCTTCATTAAACTATCTCCACGAATTCAAGTTTATTAACTTCTGCTCGACAAATTGGAATTTACTTAATTCTTCGCATTTTTTTACTTACCTGCTTCGCAAGAAGATAAAGCAGATACCCAATGATGAAACCTAACGAATTTAATAACAAATCATCAATATCGGATACTCTGTCATAAAAGAGAAGCTGTAAAATCTCAATACATAAAGAAACACCAATACCTGCGGAAATAACTTTCCAATGAGCATCTAATTCTTTGTATACACTTGGCCAAACAATTCCCAATGGAACAAACATTGCCGTATTTCCAATAACATTTATCAAGATATCTCTCATTTCG
>JAZSHE010000226.1:0-1838 GCA_045533085.1 Ruminococcus sp. | reverse complement strand
TTAAACGCAAAAATCTAACGTAAGGCTAGTATAATACATTATTAGAAAAAAAACAAGTCTTTTTTGTAAGAAAATTTAAAAAAATGAAATATTTTCACCGATTCAGTTACAAAACTTTAATTTTTTAAAAGAAAATTTAGTGTAATTTGCAACTATTTTGTGGTATAATGAATTTGCTCAAACTACATCTTGTATTTTTGTACGGAGGGGTCAAGATGACAGAAAATATTAAAAGAAATTTAACTTTACTGACAGATTTTTATGAAATTACGATGGCAGGAGGATATTTTGAGAATAATTTCAAAGATAAGACTGCTTATTTTGATATGTTTTACAGAAAGAATCCTGACAAAGGCGGCTTCGCTATTGTCGCCGGAGTCGAACAAATGGTTGAATATCTCAAAAATCTTAAGTTCACAGACGAGGATATCGAATACTTAAGAAGCAAGAAAATGTTCTCGGAAGAATTTCTTGACTATATGAAAAACTTTAAATTCTCCTGTGATGTATGGGCTATCCCTGAGGGTACCCCTGTTTTTCCGGGTGAACCAATCGTAACTGTCAAAGGTCCTGTTATTCAGGCTCAGTTCATTGAGACTATGATTCTTCTGTGTATAAATCATCAGAGCCTTATCGCTACTAAGGCGAATCGTATCGTCAGAGCTGCTCAAGGAAGAGCTGTTATGGAATTTGGTTCTCGTCGTGCTCAGGGGTTTGACGGAGCAATTCTCGGTGCCAGAGCGGCATATATCGGTGGTTGCGTTGGTACAGCGTGTGCAATAGCTGACAGAGATTATAAAATACCTGCACTTGGTACAATGGCTCACAGCTGGGTACAGATGTTCGACACTGAACTTGACGCCTTCAGAGCTTATGCTAAAAAATATCCAAACTCATGCACTCTTCTAGTTGACACTTACAACGTACTTAAATCCGGTGTACCTAATGCTATCAAAGTTTTCAACGAAGAACTTGTACCAAACGGATATCGCCCAGCAGGAATAAGAATCGACAGCGGTGATATCACTTATCTTTCTAAAAAAGCCAGAAAAATGCTCGATGATGCTGGTTTTCCTGACTGTAAAATCTGTGCATCAAACTCGCTGGATGAATATATCATCAGAGATATGCTGCTTCAGGGAGCTCAGGTTGACACATTCGGTGTCGGCGAACGTCTTATCACATCATCTTCTCAGCCTGTATTCGGTGGTGTTTATAAGCTGGTAGCTGTAGAAGACGAAGAAGGTAATATTACACCTAAAATCAAAATCAGCGAAAATGTTGAAAAAATCACAACTCCTTGCTTTAAAAATGTATGGCGTCTGTACGACAAAGACACAAACAAAGCTATCGCTGACGTGATTACACTCCACGATGAAGTAATCAACGACAATGAGCCGTATGAGATATTTGACCCTGAACATACATGGAAGCGTAAAACCGCCGAAAATTTCATAGCTATACCATTGATGAAGAAATACTTTGAAAACGGCGAACTTATTCGGGAAATGCCAACGCTGGAGCATATCAAACACTACTGTAAGGCGCATCTTGACACATTGTGGGACGAAGTTAAACGTTTTGAGAACCCGCACACATACTATGTCGACTTGTCTCAAAACCTGTGGGATGTTAAAAACGAATTACTCAAAAAAGCAAACAAATAAAAAAACACCCTTTCGGGTGTTTTGGTGCGACTAAATCTATAAGCCGGGTTTTGTATTTGGCAGTCATCTATCTTGGCTGTGCGTTGCCGCAACAGCTCAGCGCCACCTCCAAAAGACATGCCGAGCAGGCACATACGTCTTACCACGGTGTTGCTCCGAATAGGGTTTACA
>JAZSHE010000102.1:0-4232 GCA_045533085.1 Ruminococcus sp. | reverse complement strand
GTCTTATCGACGGCATAAGCTCTGACAAAAACTGTTCGTAGCAGTTTGCGCAACCAACCTGACCTCTTCTTGAAATATCATGATAGGTACTGCCGCAAATCTTACATCTTGTTGTTTCACTTCGTGCAGGTAGAGCATTCGAAAAGAAAGAACCCAGAATTGAATTAAAATCCGAGTGCATATCACTCCACATATTTGTGTAACCCATCTCCTTTGCACAATCACTGCACAGCATATACTCCTCGTATTCGCCGTTTACTACGGACTTAACGTGAGTATTAGCTTCTTTACTTTTACATTTCTGACACAACATAACAATTCCTCCTTAAACAAGGGTAAGTAACATATTCTTAAAAATTGATGCTCTAAGATAATCACGATACTGCTGTGGTACTTCCATATATGAACGCTCGCTCATAGCAGACGCGAGAAGTCTCGCTGTACCTTCATTTATTATTGACCTTTGGAGCATATTGTTAATCATAATTTCGGCACTTACTTTATCAAGACGCTTGCCGATTGAATTGACAATATGCATAATCGCTGTTGAAGTGCTCGTATTTATTCGAGTTATGCGGATAAATCCGCCACCACCACGTCGGCTTTCTACGATATATCCCTGCTCAGGAGTAAAACGCGATGTTATAACGTAGTTTATCTGACTCGGCACACAGCCGAGTATCGACGCAAGTTCATTACGCTGAATCTCAGCGTTACCGTCACATTCGTCCAGCATCTCTAAAATGTGGCGTGCCACTATATCACTCATACGCATAAAATCATATCCTTATACATTTATTGGTCAAATAGCTATAAATATTCTTTGACTTTATTTGACCTTCAATTACATTATAAACGAAAGTCAAAGAAAGTCAAGGTCTAATTTAATATTTAAAAATTTGTTCACAAATATATCAAACGAATAATTTCAATAATCCTGCACATAGTTCACATAATCATATTAAGCAAAAGAAAAAGGACGGCATAAACCGTCCTTTAAAACCGATATTAATTACAGCACCTTGCGTAAAAAGTCCTGAGTACGCTCCTGCTGTGGATTCTGGAACACCTGCTGTGGTGTACCCTCCTCGCAGATGACACCGCCGTCCATAAACAGAACACGGTCAGCTACTTCTCGTGCAAAGCCCATTTCGTGAGTAACAACAACCATAGTCATACCCTCAGCAGCAAGCTCCTTCATAACTTCCAGAACCTCGCCAACCATTTCAGGGTCAAGCGCTGATGTAGGCTCGTCAAAGAGCATAATATCAGGGTTCATAGCAAGAGCACGAGCAATAGCAACACGCTGCTGCTGACCACCTGAAAGCTCACCAGGATACGAATCAGCTTTTTCAAACAAACCAACACGCTTCAAAAGCTCGTCCGCTTTGTTCGATGCCTCTTCCTTCGTCATCTTTTTGAGAGTGACAGGAGCCATCATTATGTTCTTCTTAACCGTCATATTTGGAAACAGATTAAACTGCTGGAACACCATACCGATGTTCTCTCTGACTTTGTTGATATCAACCTTACCATCAGTAATATCGTAATCATCAACAATAATTGTACCCGAAGTAACGTCTTCGAGTTTGTTCAGACATCTGAGAAAAGTAGATTTTCCAGAGCCGGAAGGTCCAATAACACAAACGACCTCACCCTCATAAATAACAGTGTCAATGCCTGTCAATACCTCGAGCTTGTCGAAATACTTGTGCAGGTCTTTAACTATTACTTTTTCTTTCATACTTCAATCTCTTTTCTATATAATTTGAAAGTAACATCAACAGCGATACAAACACAAGATAGAACGCTGCGAGATACACATACGATGCGAAGAACTGGAATGACTTACCAACGTACTGTTTTGTCATATTTGTAAGTTCAGCAAGACCAATAGCAGAAAGGATTGATGTATCCTTTACTGATATGATGAACTGGTTAACAAGCGATGGGATAGTAATCTTAAACGCCTGTGGAAGTACAACCTTGATCATAGTCTTGCTTTGTGAAAGACCGAGGCTACGCGCAGCTTCTGTCTGACCCTTAGGAACAGCCTGGATACCACTTCTGAAAATTTCTGAAAGGTATGCACCGGCGTTAAGGCTCAGTGTGATAATACCTGCTGTAAAAGCATCCAGTCTGAAATCAGGCATAAATGTCTGAATAACCTGTGGAATACCGAAGAAGATAACGTATGACTGAACAAGCATCGGAGTACCACGGATAATCCAGATGTATATACCAGCAATAAAGCGAAGAATTCTGCTTTTTGACATATTCATCAGACACACAAAAAGTCCGATTACGATACCGATAGCGATACCAAGAAGTGATACTATAATAGTGTAGCGAAAACCCTGTAACAACAGAGGGGTAGCTTCACTTATAACTCTACCAAAATCCATATATTACATCTACCCTTACTTAAAAGCTGTAAAAATTTCAGCATGGCGGCTAGCACCATGCTGAAACCCTAAATCTTAATATTATCTAACTAAAATATCAGTAACCGTACTTAGCAAGAATCTCGTCGTACTTACCGTTTGCCTTGATGTTAGCAAGACCTGTGTTGAACTTCTCGATAAGTTCTGGGTTTGTACCTGTCTTAACAGCGAAGCCGTAGTAGCTCTTGTTGAATGGCTCGTCAGTAACGATTGTGAGTGGGAGCTTTTCTGAGTTGATAGCCCAACCGATAACTGAGAAGTCCTCAACACAAGCAGCATCAGTACCTGTAGCAACAGCCTGATACATCTCGTTTGAACCCTCGTAGTAGTTGATTGTGAAACCATACTGATCCTTGATTGACTCAGCGTACTCGCCGCCAACTGTTGAAGTCTTACAAGCAACAGTCTTGCCGTTCAAGTCTTCAAAACCCTTGATGCCAGAACCTTCTTTAACAACTAAAACCTGACCATCCTCGAAGTAACCTTCAGCAAAGTCGAAAGACTTTCTTCTCTCGTCAGTGATTGTCATACCAGCGATCATAGCATCTGCCTGACCTGACTGAACAGCACCCATAGAAGCATCGAAGCCCTCGTTGTGCATCTCATACTTAATGTCCTGATCCTCAGCGATAGCAGCGAAAAGGTCCATATCAAGACCAACATACTCGCCTGTTGTCTCGTCAAGATACTCAAATGGAGCAAAAGCGTTGTCTGAATAAATGATGTAAGTCTTGCCTGCCTGATCAGCAGTAGCATCAGAAGTTGAGCCACAAGCAGCAAGAGAAGCTACCATAAGGATAGCAAGAACAAGTGCGAAAAACTTTTTCATTGAAATAACTCCTTTTAAATTCAAATGCGTATCCATACAAGGATACAAATATCAAGCTAATTATACTACACAATAATGTTGTTGTCAATAAAACTTTTATCGTAAAATCGCTGAAAAAGTCGCTTGTTTAAGCCAAAAACAAAGCCGACCGGTGTTAGCCGGTCGGCAAAATACCTGTGAGTATTAAATTAAAGCTCAGCGAAGTACTTGATTGTTCTTACCATCTGTGATGTGTAAGAGTTCTCGTTGTCATACCATGAAACAACCTGAACCTGAGTTGTGTCTGTCTCTGGCATGTATGTTGCCATTGTCTGAGTAGCATCGAAGAGTGAACCGTATGTCATACCAACAACGTCAGAAGAAACGATCTCGTCCTCGTTGTAACCGAATGAATCAGAAGCAGCAGCCTTCATAGCAGCGTTGATCTGATCAACTGTTACCTGACCCTTAACAACAGCTGTGAGGATTGTTGTAGAACCTGTTGGAACAGGAACTCTCTGAGCAGCGCCGATGAGCTTGCCGTTGAGCTCTGGGATAACAAGGCCGATAGCCTTAGCAGCGCCTGTTGAGTTAGGAACGATGTTTACAGCACCAGCTCTAGCTCTTCTGAGGTCACCCTTTCTGTGAGGACCATCGAGGATCATCTGGTCGCCTGTGTAAGCGTGGATTGTAGCCATGATACCGCTCTGGATAGCTGCGAGGTCGTTAAGAGCCTTAGCCATAGGAGCGAGACAGTTTGTTGTACATGAAGCAGCAGAGATGATCTGATCATCAGCTGTGAGGATACCCTCGTTTACTGAGAATACAACTGTCTTGAGGTCGTTGCCTGCAGGAGCAGAGATAACAACCTTCTTAGCACCTGCGTTGATGTGTGCCATTGACTTCTCTTTTGAGCAGTAGAAACCTGTACACTCGAGAACTACGTCTACACCGAGCTCACCCCATGGGATGTTGTTAGC
>JAZSHE010000190.1:0-4297 GCA_045533085.1 Ruminococcus sp. | reverse complement strand
TGAACTGTCCTTTTTTAGTTTATTCACTTATGAAAACGGATTGTTGTAATCGTTTGAATTTTGCTGTGAGCGAGCTACATCCTCAGGGATATACTCGTCAAGTGCAATCTCGATTGTAGCTGTCCTTGAACCACGCTCAAGCTCAACCTTGACAACGTCTGAAACATTCTTATCATCAAGTGCTGCCACAACATCAGCAGTAGTTGTTACAACCTTTGAGTCGATAGAAACGATTCTGTCGCCTTTCTGGATACCAGCATTGTATGCTGCTGAATCAGGTACTACAGAATACACGTAGCAACCGGCTTCATCGTTACCGTAGTAGTACATAGCATACATTGTATTTGTCAGGTCGATAAGCTCAACACCCATAGAAACTCTGCCTCTTACATAGCCGAACTCTTTGAGGTCATCGATGATATCAACAACATCGTTGATTGGAATAGCAAAGCCCAGACCCTCAATTTCTTCGCCTGATGATTTAGCAACTACAACGCCAACCAAAGCTCCCTGACCATCAAACAGACCACCACCGGAGTTACCAGGGTTGATAGCTGTGTCAGTCTGTAAAAGATTCATCGTCTCACCGTCGATAACAACATCACGATCCAGCGCTGAAATAATACCATCAGTTACTGTACCGCCGAGCTGACCAAGAGGATTACCGATAGCAACAGCCTTGTCACCTACTTTGAGGTTATCAGAATCGCCGAATGTAGCAGCCTTCAAACCTGTAGCATCAACCTTGAGCAAAGCTACGTCAATAACGCTGTCTTTACCAATAAGCTGTGCGTCATAAGTTGTCTGGTCTCTCAGCGTTACTGTGATTGACGAAGCTCCATCAATAACGTGGTTGTTTGTTACAATATAACCATCAGCTGAAATGATAACACCTGAACCTGCGCCCTGAGAAACATACTGACCATAAAAAGAGTTTGTAGACATAATCTCGGTTGTGATTTCAACAACTGTGTCAGCAACTTCATCAGCAATCTGAGATGTTGGTTTGTCAGCCAGATTTTGGGCAGTCTTTTCATCTATATCAACCTTGTTGATTACCATAGCTTCACTTGCAGATGAGCCCGATGAGCTGAGATTTGTGTATACCATAGCTCCTGCAAAACCGAGGAACGATGATACAAGAATGCACACAACAAGCATAATAGCTATAAAACCTTTGCCCTTGTTGTTTTTATCACCTGTATTCTTCTTGTCATCTGGTGTGTACGGATTATGGTGTGGTGCTCTATACGGCTCATTCTCAGCCTGTGCTGTGTACGGCTGTTGATACGGCTGTGAATATGAACTGTACTGAGAATATCGTGGTTGAGCACCATACTGAGTGTTTTCAGGCTTTGCTCCATACTGAGAACCATACTGTGGAGCACTCTGAGAGTCGGAATAATTTGAGCCATACTGAGTGCCGTAATACGGAGCATTTTGCTGTGATGGTGAGCCGTACGATGGCTGTGATGAATATGGTGAACGATAGGATGACGAAGAGAATATATCTTCCTTCTCACCTGTACCTTTGTAGTGATATTCACCGCTGTTATCAACAGAATCTACGCTGTCGTTATTTTCTTTTTCCACATCGCTTGTATCATCACTGTCATTAAGCGGATCATTTGAAAAGATATCATTATAATTATCAGACATGATATTTACCTCCTTAATACACCATCATGGTATATCAAAAGTATTGTTTAATTACAACCAATTTATTTGTATGCCCAAAATATATTCCCCTGTCCTGACAGTTATTTGACAGAATAATTAACAATTTTTGAACATAAAATGAGCCTTTCGTTAACAGCGCAACTATTCTGTAACCGGAAGGCTCATTGTTCTTTTTAGAAATTAAAGTACAGATACCACAAAAATAGCGATAATAATAACAGGTAACACGTATTTCATATATGGTACCATAAACGCAGGGAATTTTGCACCCTTGCCGGTGTTAACCTCGCTTAGGAAGTTCTTTGAACCCCATCCGTAGCGTGTTGTACAGAACAGCACATACACAAGGCTACCAAGAGGGAGCAACCATTTTGAAACAACAGTATCCTCAAGGTCCATAAAGCTAAGACCGAACACTTTGATTTCAGCCCACAGGTTGCCTGAGAAGATTGTTGGCAAACAAAGAACGCACACTAAAGCAATGTTGATAAGACAAACCATCCAACGTGGGATTTTTGTTAACTCCAGCCAGAACGAAACAATGTTTTCGAACACGGCGATTACTGTTGACATAGCGGCAAAAATCATAAACAAGAAGAACAACCCACCCACGATTCTACCACCAGGCATCTGGTTAAAAATCGAAGAAAGTGTTGTGAAAAGGAAGCCTGCACCAACTGTGCCGGCATCTGCTGTCTGACCATTGTTGTATGTGAAACAAGCAGGGAAAACAATAAGACCTGACATCAATGCAACAAAGGTATCAAGTGAAATGATAGTCACAGCCTCGCCGACAAGTCTTCTCTCTTTACCGATGTAGCTACCGAAAATAGCAACGGAACCGATACCGATAGAAAGTGTAAAGAACGCCTGACCCATAGCGGCAGAAATTACTGTGCCAACACCTGCCTCTGCCATCTTCTTAAATGATGGGATAAGGTAGAATTTCAAACCTTCTGCTGCGTTTGAAAGTGTGCATGAATACACAGCGAGTCCAACCAGAAGTACCAAAAGCGCAATCATCATAACCTTTGTGATACGCTCAACACCTTTCTGCAATCCAAAAGCACAAATACCAAATCCAATGATAACAACCAAGAAAGTCATAATCAGATTGAGCTGAGTATTAGAAACAATCGAACCGAAAACTTCGCCCAATGCTGAAGCGTCGGTGATATTGACAATTGAACCGTTAAGATATTTGAAAAAGTATACAAACATCCAACAAGAAATTGTGCAATAGAACATCATAAGCAGATAGTTACCCGCTACACCCGCATATTTCATCAGATGCCATTTTTGGTTAGGCTTTTCGAGAACATCAAATGATGTCGCGATGCTACGCTGGCTTGCTCGTCCTACTGCAAGCTCAGCAACCATAACAGGTAAACCAAGAATAAGCAAAAATAATATGTACATAAGTACAAATGCCGCTCCACCGTAAGCTCCCGTAATAATCGGGAAACGGTATACATTGCCAAGTCCGATAGCACATCCTGCTGAAATCAGGATGAAACCAAGTCTTGAACTGAGTCTTTCTCTCTCCATAATAAACCTCTCGTTTTTAAAATTTTTATTATATTAAAGTCAAACGACTAAAAATATACAATCTTAATTGTGTCTTTGTACTCGTCAAAAATCACGACACCTTCGCCAACAGTACTGAGTTTTTCGCTGACATAAAGTGTCTTCTTATCAGCAGACAACATAATCGCGCAATATTTATCCCCTGATGTATCACTGAGATAGCGCATAGTTTCCTGAGCTCCCATAATATAAAACGCGGTAGAAAGTGCATCACATTCATACGCACAATCACCGATAACCGTCACAGACGACAAGTCGCTGTTACTAGGCGCACCCGTTTTGCTGTCAAGAATATGATGATATCTGACACCATCGTGCTCAAAGTATCGCTGATATGCTCCGGACGTTGATATCATTGATTCTTCGATGCTGAAAGTGAGGAAACTTGCTTTGCTGTCATCAGGATACATCAGTCCGATGTTCCAACACGAATTCGACTCACTTTTGCTGTCACCTTTTGTGACAATCATCGAGCCCATATCAACAATAGCACTGTGCACAGAACTCTCATCAAGAATTACTTTGATACAATCACCGATGTATCCTTTTGCAACACCGCCAAGGTCAATTTGTGTACCCTCTTTCAAAGTGACGGCTGAATTTTCAACCATTATGTTTTCAAAGGACACATTCTCAAGCGCTCTATTTATCTCATCATCTGACGGCACTTTGTACTCTTTTGTATCAAATCCCCACGCACTCATCAACGGTCTTACAGAAATATCAAAAGCACCATTTGTTGCCTGTGATATTTCACACGCGTTTTTTATGAGCACGGCGGTTTCTTCGCTCACAGCAACCGTTTCGCCTGATGCCTCGTTGACACTGTAAACATCAGAGTCCGTCTTTGTTGCAGAAAGCAGGTTTTCAAGTCTGATTATCTCATCTTTACAATCATCAATCACGCTTTTGCAAAGCTCTCTGTCATCACCATAAACAGTAAAGCGAATAATAGTATCAAGCGCAAACATTTCGTCTGTTACAACATTGTTTTTTGCGGTGCATCCGCACAAAAGGGATAAAAGCATCG
>JAZSHE010000246.1:0-9721 GCA_045533085.1 Ruminococcus sp. | reverse complement strand
AATTGCTTTTGCAAAAGTCAAAAATGTATCACCGAAACTTAAGGGAACTGTTGAAATTAGTTGTTATTCAACGAAAATTAATCAGAAAAATATTTGCCTAGCGATTGCAGTTGAAGTTATCAATCGTAAAATCGGTCTCGTGCAAATAGCGGTGCTGACGGATGTAAAAACTCAGTTAGAAATGTTTGTAAGGAAATATGTGGAGCAGGGGAGTACGATAATAAGCAATAGTTGGAATTGTCTTGCTAAACTAAATCAAACAAAATACAAAAGAAGAACAACATCTGTAAAATATGGTTTTCCTTATACAAGAAAAATCTATGTTCATTTTTTAGGCTGGCTATATAATAGAAAGGTCAAAGATACTTTAAGTAGAAGTATCACTACTTATTGTTCAACCATTAATAGCTTGAAGGCTGACATATCATTTGATGAGTTACTCACCAGAGTAATTAATCAAGAACCTATACCACACGTTGGTAATTTCTACAAAAAAATGATGATAAAATAAAAAGACTCCGCAGACTTTAATCTGCGGAGTCTATCTATATATGTGATTTTTGTACTTTATTGTGAAATAAATAAGCCAGAGTTAGAAAAACTCTGGCTATTCGTATGACAAATATTCAGATACAATATTTTAATATTAATTCTTCTATGGTTTTGATTTTCTTTTCTATTTGGTCTTTCTTTAAGTCATCATGTATGTATCTGCTTGCTTGTATGAGATAAGACCTGTAACCCGCAAGTTTATTTCTACATTCATATTGTTCTTGCTTATTTGAAAAACTTCTGAATGAAGAGTCACTAAGTTTAAAAATAATTTTGTTAATAGAGGAGTATTTTTTTCTTGACAAACGAATTCCTGTGCCAACTACATATCCATTTAGTGAGATTTCATTTTTAAATTTTAAACTTTTAGAACGATTTAATTTAAACCCCTTGTCTTTGATGATTGCTTGAATTGCATTGGTGAACCTATAGTTATGTACATAGCTTATATTCGAAGAAAACAACATATCGTCGGCATATCTAGTATATTTTACTCCGAGTTTTTCGCAGTATTTTTCAATTCTTATATCTAAACTTCGAAAAACTAAATTAGAGATTGCGGGAGATGTTATTGCTCCCTGAACAGCTTTATCATTTAATGTTGTTATATCTACTATAAGCTGTACTATATATTCTTGTTCTTCACTTGATATATCATCGCTCACATAATATCTAAGAGCTTCTGATATGTCATCGACATTTATAGAATCAAAGAAATCTGATATATCGAGTCTCAAGTAGTATCTATTCTTATTGTTTGAAATGTGCGGAACTAGAAAGTCGAAATAAGATTTGTGTTTGCGAAAACCATATACGCATTCAGGAAAATAAATATTATTAAAAATCTCTAGATTTATATTTCTTTGTAAATGGTAAATATGGTTTGCACTTCTTATTTCGTAAATATCACGAACACCGCTTTTCTTAGAAAAACTACGCTTAATATAGCCATCGTCTTTATGATTTATCGTTTCTAATACAGCATCCTCTTGTAAGGCTAATATTTTTAAAAAGCTTTCTTTACTTTCTATTTTAAAACTATTCATAAATGCCTCCTAAAAAACAAGAGAGCCAATAAAGGCTCTCTCTGTGAGTACTACTCAGAATACCGCTCCGCGAGCCACGCCGGCAAATCACAGATTAGACGGGAAGGCTAGCAAGAATAGCCATTAATAAAACCTTAGATTATTCCTCTTACATAATAGTTTTTGGCTAATATGTATAAATGTCATAAGGCTGTATAAAAAAATACAAGTTTTATACAAATTACTACTCACACATTTATTCTACCATGCTTTCAATCTCTTGTAAAGTGTCATATAAACTTGGGAAATCTTGTTTGAATTGCGTTTTCTTTTCGGTTTCAGAAGATAGAATATCTATGTAAGTGTCGAAATAGTAATTTAGCCATTTGCTCACCCAGCCACTTGTTTTGTCTGTTTCAATAGCTTTAATGTTCTTGTTTTTAAACTTTACAGGGTGTTTAGGAGTTCCTTCTCCTATTTCTGTTTTTCCTTGATATTCACACGATAACAAAACACTCTTTTCCCTTTTGTCGTTAAGAGCTACTATATCATTATGTTGGTTTATCACTTTTTGAGATATTGTTTGTGTTAATAAAAAGTCTAAAAATTTATCTGTGTTTTCGTAAGTTATTAGCTCACCTTCAATTGTCGACCAGTTGACGATAATATTATAACAATTACAATACATTTTTATATGTTGCATTAGATTGTTGAATTTCTGCTCATCTATATAATGACAGTTGTTTTTATATTTGTAAGTATTTTTTAACAATATGATTATATTATTATAAATAGCTGATAGATTAGTGCTATTATCATTGAAATACCTGAATTTATTTGTTTTAGTGCTTTCTTTATCACATATAGGATTGATACCATGACATGGTTTAAATTTATTCGTTTGGAAGTTATAGGTGATTACTTTGTCGACATCAATTATTATTTTGTATTTAGTTCCTAGATTAATGTTTTTTGAATTTACAATATTTAATCTTTCATTGTTGCTGTCGAAAGAGTAAAAATGTATCTTATCAAGATTCTTAAAGAGATTTTTTAAGCGTTTGTTGCTAAATAACTCTACTTCTGTTTCTCCTTCTAGATAAACTAAACAATCATAAAAGTAACATTCAGTTTCCTTAACCGTGATTTTATGTTTGCTGTCAACTAACCAAGATGTATTCATTTTACGTATTTCAGAGTGCAAACCGATTCTATTAATTTTATACAACTGAAAATTCACTTGGTTGTTTGACAAATCTGAAATTAGTTTTGGAGAATGTGTGCTAAAGAACATCAAAGAGTTGTTTCTAACATTGTTAAATATAGTATCTACGAACTTAGAGATATATTCAGAATGTAAACCCGTTTCTGGTTCATCTAATAGAACTATTGGATATTTACAACTGATTTCAGATATCTGTGGTATTAGTGTGGAAAGTAATATTAGATAGTTGTAGGAATTAGTACCATCTGAAAAATAAGTCAATGGCTGTCCGTCTACAAGGAATTGTTCTCCGCCAAATCTCATAGCAAAAGCACTTTTATATTTAGAGTCAAAATGGTATGGGTCAAGAGAAATGTTATTTGTTTTAAATGCTTTTTCGATTCTATCTTTACTAGATTTATATTTCTCTCCATATATCTCTGTAAATGTTGTATCGATAATATCTCTGCAATCCTCTTGGCTTTTTTGAGGCATTGCAGCAGATAAATCACTAATGATTTTCCAAAGTTGCTCCCATGTAAATATGTCAAGACGGCGGGTGTCTAAATAATAGATAGGGAACAGGGATTTAACAGTTTCACGTATCCCTTTATTATCTACATTCCACATTATAGTGCCATCTTTGTATTGCGTCATGGTTAATTCTAATTCTTTTTTATTTAATGATTCCCAATCGTCTGGTTTGCAAATATGTTTGTTTAAATATTCATCAATAACATTAAACTTGCTTTTTAAGTCTGGATTATGCTTTGACTTATCACGCAATAACTTTAGGTCAAACAAAATAGAAATAGTACATTTTTGTGTATATGGGTTACTGTTATCTATTATTGATTCTTCTGAATAGGGTCTGCTTATATTATCAAAAAAGTATTTAATGGCTTTGAAAATATTAGATTTACCAGAGCCGTTTTTTCCTATCAGACACACGATGTCCTGCTTGTTGCCAAAAACAAACTTTGCATTTTTGATTGATTTAAAATTATCTATTGATATCTTTTTAATCATTATGTATCACCGTATTATTACAAATATATACATATACTAACATATTATAAAAATGATATCTACTAAAAAAGACAAAATTTATGGCAGATAACTTTACAAACAAAAAAAGCCAGAGAACATCTGGTTCTCTGGCTATTCTTTATGCTTACAGCCGTATTGTTACGGCGAGCCCTCTCGTGAAGTAATGAGGGTTTGTGTAAGACTTACTTGGCAGGGGCAGAAGGACTCGAACCCTCGGCACGTGGTTTTGGAGTTAATCCGTGGTTCAAAAAACCACATGCTGAAATACGCGTCGTTGAGCCATTTCTCAAGTTCTGCGTATTGCAATTTTACTGCTTTGATGCTTTTTTGATGCTATTCAAAATTCTTGCGTTACTCATTATATACACGATGACATTTTGATGCTATACAACTAAGACTGATGTGAACGCTAAGTTTACACCAGTCTTATTGTTTGTCGTATATTAACAGACCAAACACTTTTGTCAACGTAAATTATGCCGTTTTTGGAGTCAAAATTTGAGCTGCTTTTAAACAAAGATATACATAAAGCTGTGTAGTGTTAAGCCTTTGGCTTTTAATTCTAACAGTCCTTTTTTATAGCACTGTATATGTCTGGAATATCTTGGTATACAAATTCCCCCTATGGCAGTTGTCTTAATTCTACCATAGGGGGATTTTCTATTGCCCGTTTTCATGGATCTGTACATTTTTTCTAAACAGAATTTGTTATTTTATCAGGCAGTGAAGTTGTATCGGAAACTTTATCCGATATATTTTTTTGTCATTTCAAAAAGCTCTGAACGATTAGAGATATCAAGCTTTTTATAGATACTCGATGTATGCTTTTTAATAGTGCTTTCAGTAACAAACAGCTCAATTGCAATATCTTTGCGCTTTTTGTTTTGCAAAATTAATCTGAGAACTTCTTTTTCTCTTGCTGAGAGAGAGTTGATACCACTGAAGGTTGTAAAGATAGCGTCAATTTGTTCAATGCTGAAAGACCTGATTTCAGCACCATTTTCATTGTAATCATTCAGAGCTGAAGTTTTACTAAGAGCATCGCTGTTATTTAGAATCAGCGGTGTATCTGTCAGCCCATAGTCCTGCAGTATGCCGTAGAGGAACAAAATCAGTCCCTCTGTAATTATGTACGATACTGACATGAACTCAAAGCCGGCGTTTATGCTGTTTTCGATAAGCCAGATAACAATGTTTCCGATAACAACGATAGCAAGGAAAACAGAATGCTTAATCGAAACAACTGTCTTTTTCAGCGCTGTGTATATGATAACTGCAATCATACCGGCAAAGTAGCCAAAAAGGAAAACTTTGTAAAAATTATGTAGTGGGCCGTACTCTTTGATGAGAACACCAACTCCATTTGTTATTGCAAAAGATATGTCTTTGTAGTATATCGGGAGGTATCCGCCACTTGTGACAATAAAAAGCATCACTATATTGATAGCTGTTAATATACGCGGCAGAAACTTTGGATAATTCAGTCTACACAGATTCATTATCATCATAAGAATCGAAAACGGTAAAAATACATTTCCTAAGTATGCTATCCTGTTAGCCCATACTGCAAAGTCAAGCGTTTTGGATATAGATAGGAGGAAGTATCCTAGGTCGCACATAGCGACACACAAAAACACGAGCAACATCCAAATATCACGCTTTTTATCGACCATAAAATAGATGCCAATCATCAGAAGTGAAACGATAAATACTATACCGTAGAGAGCGGTCATGTTATTTCTCCTTTAAAAAATATAAGGTAAATATAACATAAATCATAATTAGTGTCAATTTTCGAGGATTGAGAGGTGGTTATACTTTGTTTGTGCAATATAAACTAAAACTTATGCGGGATTTTGGCACGGTAACCCTAATGGTAGCCCTCTTTTGTGTAAAGTACCCTACAGGGCTACTTAATTTACAGCGGAATAAAAAGTAAAATAGTAATGTAATATATCTTAAATCTAAGGAGGTTTATTATGGGATTATTTGATAAAAAATTCTGTGATATCTGCGGTGAGAAAATTGGTCTTTTGGGCAACAGGAAACTTGAAGACGGAAATATGTGCAAAAATTGTGCGAAAAAGCTGTCACCATTTTTTACCGGCAGAAGAGGTTCTACTGTAGCTGAAATCAAAAATCAGCTAGCATACAGAGAGCAGAACAAACAGGTTCTGGCGACTTTTGCGCCTATGATGACTTTCGGTGACAGTGAAAAAGTTTATGTTGATACGATGAAAGGAAACTTTGTTGTGTCAAGACGTACTCCCGGTAACTGGAGTGACGAAAATCCTGATGTTATACCGATTTCGAGCGTTATGAGCTGTAACCTCAGAATTGATGAGGATAGGGATGAAATTTATATCGAGGACAGTGATGGCGAAAGAAGAAGCTATAACCCTCCTAGGTATAATTTCTATTACGAGTTTATTCTCGAAATCAGAGTCAACAACCCATACTTTGATGAAATCGAAGTGAGACTTAATAGTTCTCGAGTTGAGGGACTTGGTACTTTGGAGTATAACCGTTATCAGCAGATGGCTATGCAGGTTACAAATATCCTGACACAAAGCGCAAATGTCGGTTTTAATGGTGGTTACAATCCGCAGGCTGGCGGTTATGCACAACCTATTAATCAAGCTGTCAGCCAGCCTGTTCAGAATTCAGTACCAGTATCGCCATCATGGTTTTGCACCAACTGCGGAGCGAAAAACGAAGCAGGAAGATTCTGTGAGTCCTGTGGTACACCTAAAGGATAACGGATGAAAAGCTAAATCATAGCAGTAATCAGTGAAACACAGTCAAATAATACATACAGCAAGGAGAATTTATTATGAAAAAGTATTTAGCATTAGCACTTGTTTTAGTTATGCTCTTATCTTTGACCGCTTGTGGTGGCAAGGATAACAACAATACCGATACCCCATCGGGCGGTACTGTGATTGAAACAGCATTATTTACACTCGATTATGACCAGAGTGTCTGGACCTATTACGAAGAAGATACATCAAACGAAGAAGATTATTGCAGTGTTGTTCTCCAGATTCCTGACCCTGAAGACCCTGAATACTACTTAATCAATGCAGAAATCGAGGTTTCAATCGACGAGCCTTATGATTTCAGAGAAAACCTTGTGTATTACGGCTTTGACCAGTACGAATACGAAGTAAATAAAAAATATGAAACCGTTAGCATCGGTGGAGTGGATTTGCTCAAATACGAAGACGATGACACTCTCAAATATTTCAACCGTATCGAAAACGCAGGGGCAACAGTAGATATTGATATCGATACTGATGATACATCTGACGCTCGTATCGCAGAGCTTTTGAAAGGTCTTTCAATTAACGTAAGTGATACAGGCAACGAAGATGGCCCATGGGAGTGGGAGGGTACTCCGTTTTTAGCAAGTGCCAAGAGTGCAACAGCAGGTTCTCTCACTATTGAGTCAAACTGGATTGAGCTTGATGAGTACATCTCAACATTCGAAACATTTGACCATTCTGTTGCTGCAGTCAAAGATACAGTATACCTTCTTGTAGACGGCGAACTCAGAAAGTACACACTTTCAGGTGATAAATTAACTTTCGTTAATACAATCACACTTCCTGAGGACGATTACACAAGCGTAGAAGCTACTAGTGACGGAACACTGTGGCTCAGTGGCTCGATGAACGACATCGTTTGTTTAAAGAACGACACAGTTTCAGCAACTTATGAAGATATTGATGACCTTGCTATGCACCCATCAGGTAGCTGGGGCATCGACTATTTCACATCAGGCGAGTGCGAGAAGATTACATTCAATGGCAGTACATACACCGCTTCTGCTATGAACTTCAGTGAAGTTGATACAATTATGCACCTGAATGTTGATGAGAATAACATTTATGTTTGCGGTAGCGATGCTGACTCAAATCACAAAGTATTCGTTTACAGCGCAGACGGTAAGCTCCAAAAAACTTTGTGTGATTCTGAGGGCGAGGGCTTAGGAAGTATCACATTTATGGCTTCTAGCAAAAATGGATATATCGGTTTTGATGGTAATATGAGAGATGTTATTTTGTGGGATAACGACGGCAAATTCGTCGCAGAAATCCCAGACGGCGACTTGTTCTCAACGTATTATCCATGGTTCTGCAATTCAGCATTACTTTCCGACGGAAGTATTATTACAATAATGACAGAGGAACGCGAGGACAAATCAGCAACAGAGCTTCTTGTCTTCACAGTAAAAGGCTTCTGATAAAAAAAGCAATATACTAGCGGAGGTGATTTTATGAAGAAAATCATATCTTTATTACTTACTGTTATTATGGTATTAAGTGTATTTTACGCTGTACCGGTCACAGCATTTGCAAAGGAAGTTGATATAGCACAGTCAGCTTCTTCAAAACCTGTGATTTCGGTTGAATCCGTAAAGCTCAATCCGTATATGGGCAGTTACGGCGAGATTGTACTTAAGGTTACAGGAGCCACCGATGTAACTTATCAATGGCAGGCAGGTTATTATGACAGTGTGCTTGCCCCTGTAGATCTTGATGACAACGATTATTACATCGGAACAAAAACAAACCATTTTAAGATTCTGGCATCAGGGGAACTTGATGCTCTTGAGTTTCGTTGCAAGATTACCTATGACGGCGGTTCTACTTATAGTCAGCTTTTCCATTTTACATTCCTTGACCCTAAGGTGATCAGTAGGGCATACGTTGTAGGTGTGGATGCTCCTGTTTTCGGATGCGTCCCAAAATACGCAACTGATGATATTCTGAGTGAACAATACGAATTGGATTCAATGGTGTGGTATGGACCAATAGATGACTCATCTGCTCCTGTGATGAAGAGTACTGATGTTTATGTTGAAGGTAAGTATAAATGCAGATTCTATCTTGATCCTGCACAGGGTTATACTTTCAATGAAAATTCTGATTGTAGTGTGGATGGTATTATTTGCAATGTGTATTCTGAAAAGCGTGACGACGGAACAACTGCTTATTATGCAGACCGTGTTTACACAGTAGCTTATAAGGGAACCGTGCCTGAGGGAATTCTTGCTTTTGAGTGGAAAACTCCGTCTGATACAGCTCCTAATGTTTATTTAGGCAATGCGTACCTAGGCACTGATTCGATGGACATTCCGTTTGAGTTTAAAATAAAGGCTTTACCTAGAAATATGGCGATAGCTGATTATACTGTTTATGGAAGCACGTATATTCAGGTTGATGGTAAAAGTGTTTATTATACACATACAGGTGATAGAGTTAATCTTAAAGATGTGGCAACCGTTCCGGGAAGATATTATATCTACCATGAGCTTTTCCTTCTTGATCCTGAGGGAAATGAGATAGTAACGGAGTCTGTGTGTTATTTTGTAAATGTGTATCAACCTATTTTCCTTAAAGATGTAGCGGTAGAAATATCTGAGCCGGTAGCAGGAAATAATGCTGAAATCATTGTTATAGAAAAAATGTCAGGCTTTGTTGTTAACAAAATGTATTGGTACGATGTGACCGACGGAAAATATATAGAACTTTCTGAATCTGATATTTTTGAAAAAGGTCATACATATCAGGTAGAGATATGGGTTAAAGCAAGTGAAGGTTATTTTTTCATGACCGATTCAGACGGCATATTGAGTATAAATGCAATAATAAACGGTAAAGATGCAGAGGTTTTGCTTGATTCTTCTGACAAAATAGTAGGATTCACACTTGATTTTACTATCCCAAAAGATGATTTTATATTAGGCGATGTAGACGGCGACGGAAAAGTCAGCATTATGGATGCAACAGCAATTCAGCGTCACATAGCGCAGTTGGAATCTATAAAAGAAGATAGACTTCCTTATGCTGATACAGATAAAGATGGTAAAGTATCAATTATGGAT